>JBOHAJ010000361.1:0-7404 GCA_050697715.1 Gaiellaceae bacterium | reverse complement strand
GCCGTCGAGCTTGCCGGCGGAAGTCCGACCAGGATCGAGCTCACCTACCACGGGCGGCTGGCCGAGCGCGACACCCGTCTCCTGACCGTGGCGGCCCTGAACGGCGTCTTCCAGGACCGCGTCGAGCAGCCGGTGAACTACGTAAACGCCCCCCTGATCGCCCGCGAGCGAGGGATCGAGGTGAGCGAGGAGCGGCGCCCCGCGTCCCATGACTTCACCAGCATGATCTCGATTCGCGCCTTCGCCGGCGACGACTCGGTCACGGTCGCGGGCACCGCCACGGGCCGAGAGCACCAGCCGAGGCTCGTCCGGGCGCTCGGCTACAAGATCGAGGTCGAGCTGGAACCGCTCATGCTCTTCGCCGTCACCGACGACCGGCCCGGCATGATCGGCCGCCTGGGAACGATTCTGGGCGAGGCGGGCGTCAACATCGCCAACATGGTGTTCTCCCGCACCCGGCCCGCCGACCGGGCGCTGATGGCGCTCACCCTCGACAACCCGCTTCCTGACGGGCTCGTCGAGAGGCTCCGGCAGGAGCCCGGCTTCGTCTGGGTGCGCCCCATCGTGCTTCCGTCCAAGTGAAGGCGGGCTGGCCCGAGCCGGTCGAGCGTGTGGCGGGCGTCCTGCGCGAGGCCAGGATCGAGGCGCGCGTCGAGGAGTTCACGGCAGGCACGCCGACCGCGGACGAGGCCTCGCGGGCGACGGGAGCCCCGCTCGAGCGGATCGTCAAGTCGCTCGTCTTCTCCTGCGACGGGCGGCCGATCGTCGTGCTGGTGCCGGGCGACCGGCGGGCGGACGCGCGCAAGATCGCCGTGGCGGCCGGCTGCGAGCGGGTGAAGTCGGCTGGGGCCGAGGCGGTGCAGCGGGCCACGGGGTTTCCCGCGGGCGGTGTGGCGCCCTTCCCGCTCCCAGGTGTTCAGACGGTTCTGATCGACCGCAGCCTGCTCGCACACGAGACCGTATGGATCGGCGCGGGCTCCAGCCGGCACATGGTTGCGCTCTCCCCGGCCGACCTCGTCCGGCTCTCCCGGGCACGGCCGGTCGACGTGGCCGTCGAGTAACCTTCGAAGCCGATGCGCGAAGCCGAGAAGATCTGGATGAACGGCGAGCTTGTGGACTGGGGCGAGGCCAAGGTCCACGTCGGCGCACACGGTCTCCACTACGGGTCGGGGGTCTTCGAGGGGATTCGCTGCTACGAGACCGAGGCCGGTCCGGCCGTCTTCCGCCTGACTGATCACCTCGTCCGGCTGCACAACTCGGCCCGCATCCTGCACATGGAGCTGCCCTACTCCGTCGAGGAGCTGCGGGCGGCCAGCCACGAGCTCATCGCCGCCAACGGCTTCTCCGAGTGCTATCTGCGCCCGATCGCCTTCTACGGCTACGGCGAGCTCGGCGTGCACCCGGGGACGAACCCGCTCGACGTCGTGCTCATGAGCTGGCCCTGGGGGGCGTACCTGGGCGAGGAAGCGCTGGAGAAGGGGATCAGCGCGAAGGTCTCCTCGTGGAAGCGCGTCGGCCCGAACACGATCCCGCACGTCGCCAAGGCGACCGGCATCTACCTGAACTCCATGCTCGCGGTCATCGAGGCGACGCGGGCGGGCTACGAGGAGGCGATCCTCCTCACCGACGACGGTTACGTGGCCGACGGCTCGGGCGAGAACATCTTCGTGGTCAAGGACGAGGTGCTGTCCACGCCCGACCTCTCAGCCTCGATCCTGCCGGGGATCACGCGGCAGACGGTGATGGAGATCGCGCAGATCCTGGGCTATGCGGTGCACGAGCGGAGCATCATCCGCTCCGACCTCTACGTCGCCGACGAGGTCTTCATGTGCGGGACGGCTGCCGAGGTGACGCCCGTGCGCTCGGTCGACGACCACGAGATCGGCGCGCCCTGGCCCGTGACGAAGGCGATCCAGTCGGCGTTCTTCGACATCGTCCGCGGCCGGGACGAGCGCTTCGCGCGCTGGCTGGAGTACGCCGAGAGGACTCCTGCCGCGCCCGGCTCCTGAGGTGACGCGCGAGATCGCGCTCTCGGCCCCGTGGCTCGAGGCGCGGGAGGAGGAGCTCGTGCTCGAGGTCCTGCGTTCGGGGCGGCTCTCGCTCGGGCCGATGATCGACCGTTTCGAGGCGGCGCTCGCCGACCGGGTGGGCGCGCCGCACGTGGCCGCGGTCTCGAGCGGGACGGCGGGCCTCCACCTCTGCATGCGCCTCGCCGGCGTCGAGCCCGGCGATGAGGTCGTGACGACGCCCTTCTCCTTCGTCGCCTCCGCGAACTGCGTCCTCTACGAGGGCGCGACGCCTGTCTTCGCAGACGTGGACGCGCGCACGCTCAACCTCGACCCGGCCGCGGTCGAGGCGGCGATCACCCCGCGGACGAAGGCGATCGTGGCGGTCCACATCTTCGGCTATCCGACCGAGCTGGCCGAGCTCGAGGCGATTGCCGCGCGGCACGCGCTGGCGCTCGTCGAGGACGCCTGCCAGGCGCTCGGGGCCGAGTACCGGGGCCGACCGGTCGGCTCCTCGGGGCACCCGGCGGTGTTCGCCTTCTATCCGAACAAGCAGATGACGACCGGCGAGGGCGGCGCGGTCGCGGTCTCCGAAGAGGAGGAATGGGCGCTCCTCAAGAGCCTCTCCAACCAGGGCCGCAGCGACTCGGGCGACTGGCTCACGCACGCGCGCCTGGGCTACAACTATCGCCTCGACGACGTCTCGGCCGCGCTCGGGCTCGCTCAGCTCGAGCGCCTGGACGAGATCCTGGCGGCCCGCGGCCGCGTGGCCCAGCGCTACGGCGAGCTGCTCGGGAGCGTCGACGGCGTCGAGCCGCCGCACCCGAACGACGTCGACCACCGGCGCTCGTGGTTCGTCTACGTCGTTCGTCTCGCTCGCGGGATCGAGAGGGACCGCGTGATGGCGCGGCTCGGTGAGGAGGGCGTGGCGAGCAAGCCGTATCTGCCCTCGATCCACCTCCAGCCGTACTACCGGGAGCGGTTCGACTATCGGCCCGGGATGTACCCGGTCGCGGAGGACGCGAGCGCCCGCTCGCTCGCGCTGCCGTTCCACGCGCGCCTGTCTCAAGAGGATCAGGAGTTCGTCGTGGAGTCGCTGGCGCGCGCCGTTGAGAGTTCGCAGCCGTCCCGCTTGCGATAATCGCTGGATGGCGGACGGCGCTCCCCGCATGGTGTTCCTCGGCTTCGGCAAGTACGCGCGCGCCGACCGCATCTACGCCCTCGAGCCCCTCAAAGGCGACGAGCGTGGGGGAGGGCGGCGCACCCGTATCTGGGTCGAGGGTGTCGCCGACCCGATCATCGCCTCGCGCACGGAGCGCTCGATCCTCGCCGAGATGGGACAGCGGGACACGGGCCGCTCCGCGCTCCTGGATGAGGCGGTCGCGATGGCGGAGAGGATCGTGGAGGACGCCGAGCGCGGTCGCGTCGATCTCGGCGACCTCGGACGGCGCGCCAGGCGCCTACTCGCGGGCACGACGAAGGCGGCCGAGGCCGACCAGCTCTTTTGACACCCCTCCCACGGGAGTTCTTCGCCCGCACAGTGCACGAGGTCGCCCCGGACCTCGTCGGGTGCACGCTCCTCGTGGACGGGGTCGGTGGGCGCATCGTCGAGGTCGAGGCGTACGACGGGGAGGATCCGGCCAGCCACGGATACCGAGGACGCACCGAGCGCAACCGCTCGATGTTCGGTCCCCCCGGGTACGCGTACGTCTACCGCTCGTACGGCGTCCACTGGTGCCTCAACCTCGTCTGCGACGAGGAAGGGCGTGCCGAGGCCGTGCTCGTGCGGGCGCTCGAGCCGACGCACGGGCTCGACGAGATGCGCGTGCGCCGCGGCCTCGGTGACGAGCGGCTGCTCTGCTCGGGGCCCGGAAGGCTCTGCCAGGCGTTGGGAGTGACGGGCATGCACGACGCACTCGCACTCGACCGGTCCCCGTTCGCCGTCCTCGGCCGCACCGAGCCGGTCGAGGTCGACTGCGGTCAGCGCGTCGGCATCACGCGGGCCGCCGACCTCCCCTGGCGCTACGCGCTCTCCGGCTCGCGCTTTCTGAGCAGACCGCTTTAGATGCTTGACCGGCAATTCAGGCACCGCCCCAATTACCGGCCAAGCATCTAGGCCGTCGCGCCCTTCGACTCCCAGTAGCGGTTGAGGGCGCTCTGCACCTTCACGAACCAGACGATGGGCCCGACGATGATGATGAAGCCCGGGATGAACCACAGCCCCGTCATCCCGCTCACGGGGTTCGGCCGGCCGTCCTGGGCGTACATCTTCCCGACCTCGGAAGGGATCAGGAATGGGGTGACGACGCCGATCACGAAGTAGATGACGATGCCGAGCCAGCCTCCGACTCCTTGCCCCGAGTGTTGCTTCACCTCCTCGTGGGTCTTCCACGTCCACCAGATTCCGTACAGGCCGAGAGTGATGACGAAGATCAGGATCCCGAACAGGATTCCTCGGGGCTGACCGAGCGGACCAGCGTTACCCGACGTGGCCATGAAGGCCTCCTCTCTGTGGTCTAGTGCCGGGTGCCCCTTCAGGTAATGCTGCCCCGTTTCTGGGTCGCGAGCACCAAGCCAGATGCCGCACTCGTCCGCAGCCAAGGCTAGACGGCCTTGGTAAGGAGGAGGGTGGACTCTGGCGCCGTGTGATCGCGGGCCAGAAACAGGCGTGTATTGCCTGGAGGGGCACTAGCCGCGCGCCACGACCAGCCTGATGGTCATGTTCGGGGCCGCGGCACGCCCAGCGCGCGGGAACTGCGCGATCACCGTCCCCGCCTCGCGGCCGTCGGCGAAGGCTTCGACGTCGCCGGCCAGGTCGCGCTCCGCCAGCCGGGTGCGCGCCTTCGCAAGCGCGAGCCCGACGACGTCGGGGATGACGCCGTGCATCGCCCGGGGGAGGACGATCCGCACCGTGCTCCACGACGAGAGCGTTCCGCGCGCGGGGAACTGGGACGTGATGCGGCCCAGCCGTTCGCCGGGCTCCGCGGGCCGCCAGATCACCTCCGGAGTGAGCGGCATGGAGAGGAGACGCTCCTGCGCGAGCTCGAGGGGTGCGCCGACGACGCGCGGCACGTCCACCTCGTTGGGCTTGCAGGACGCCTCGGACTCCGGGCCGCGACCGACGAAGTAGACGATCTCCCGGGTGTCGCGGCAGTTGCCGTTGTCGAGCCACCACCGGTTGCTGCGGTAGACGACTTGCACCGGCTCCACCGCGTCGTAGAGGGGTGCGGCGAAGGACGCGGGCGGCTCCTCGAGGTGGGCGAGCGCCGTCTTCATGAACGTCCGCCAGATCTGCGCGGGATAGGTCCCCCCGGCGACTGCGTCGCCGTGGAACTCGGTCGTCATCGGCTGGAGCCTGTTCGCGTAGCCCACCCACACGGCCACGGCGAGCTGCGGCGTGTAACCAACGAACCACGCGTCTCCGTAGTGCTCGGTTGTCCCCGTCTTCCCGGCGGCCGGGCGGTCGTCGAGTTGCGCTCGCTCGCCCGTTCCCTCCTCGACGACGCGCTGGAGGATGTCGTTCACGATCGCGGCGTCGTTCGAGTCGATCACCCGGCGCTCGACCGGCTTGTTCGAGTAGACGGTCCCACCGTCCTCGACGCGGAGGACGGCGCGCGGCAGGTTGCCGAGAACCGAGCCGTCCACGCGCGCTCCGCCCGCTGCGAACGTGGAGAAGGCGCGGGCCATCTCCAGGGGGCTCACCGACTCGACGCCCAGGCCGATCGCGAAGTAATCGTCGAGTGGACGCCGGACTCCGAGCTTGCGCGCCATCCGCGCGACGTTTCGAGGGCCGACCTGGGCGGTGAGCTGCGCGTAGACGGAGTTGTCGGAGTGAACGGTCGCATCGACGAGGTCGATCGGTCCGAGGTACGAGCCCTCGTAGTTCGCGACCGACCAGAGCTTGTCGCCGAGGTTGATCACCGTCGGCTCCGACTCGAAGACGGTGGCCGGCGCGATGCCCTGCTCGAGCGCGGCGGAGAGGACGAAGGGCTTGAAGGCCGACCCCGTCTGGCGCTGGCCCTGCACGGCGAGGTTGAACTGGCTCTTGCGGAAGCTCTTGCCGCCGACCATGGCGAGCACACGGCCGTCGCGCGGATCGACGGCGACGAGCGCCGCTGCGGGGCCGCCGGGTTCGTCCAGCCACTTGTCGATCGCCTCGCGGGCGAGCTTTTGTAGCTCCAGGTCGATGGACGTGTAGACCTTGAGCCCGCCGCCGAAGACCTTGCCCGAGCCGTAGTACGGAACGAGTTGGGCCTTCACGTACTCCGCGAAGTGGTGGACTCGCCCGCCCGGGCCGGAAAGGCCGATGTCGTCGGGCCTCGGGAGGCGCGCGCCGTCCGCCCGCTCGAAGTCCTCGGCGGTGATCAGGCCCTGCTGGAGCATCAGGCGGAGAACGGTGCGCCGGCGAGCTTTCGCGGCGGCGCTGTTCGTGGCGGGGTCGTATGCGCTCGGGCTCGACGGCAGCCCCGCGAGGAGCGCCGCCTCGGCGAGGGTGAGATCGCGTGCGTGCTTGTCGAAGTACACGCGCGAGGCCATCTCGATCCCGTAGGCGCCGTTCCCGAAGTAGATGGTGTTCAGGTAGGCGGTGAGGATCCGGTCCTTCGACCACCGCTGCTCGAGTTGCCAGGACAGCGCCGCCTCCTTGAGCTTGCGGCTCACGGTCCGTTCATGCCTCGTGTACTGGTTCTTGACGAGCGGCTGCGTGATCGTCGAGCCGCCCTGCACCACCTTCTTCTCGCGGAGGTCGGCCCAGACCGCCCGGAGCATGCCGCGCACGTCCACGCCTTTGTGCTCCCAGAAGCGGCGGTCCTCCACCGCCACGATCGCCTGCTTCATCACGGGGGCGATCCGGTTGGAGCCGACGACGACCCGGCTCTCCGATCCCCGCAGGACGGCCAGGACTGTCTTACCGTCGGAGGCGTAGACGTAGCCGAGGCGCTCCGTACGCCGCTCGTTCCCGGGCTCGAGCTGCGGGAGCTCGCTGGCGAGCGAGCTGACGAGCCCGTACGCGAACGAGACCGTCGCGACGAGCGCGAGGACGAGGAGGAGGAAGAGGAACCTGAGCTTGCGGATCCGGCGCCTGCGCCGGTCAGGCGCGCGCCTGCGTCTTCGGAAGAGCACGAAGCGAAGGAGTCTAGCGCCCGAGCGGGCTGCTAAGCGGTCTCGGCGGTGAAGAGCAGGCGACCGGTGGGCGCCTGGACGCCGCCCGCGACCTCGAGCGTGACGGCGACGACGTCGCCCCCGGAGACGGGCCGCGTGAGTGCGACCGCCGTCCGCCTCTCCGCGTCGTCGAAGAGCCCGGCCGGACGCGGAGTTTCACCCTTGATCACCCAGATCTCGTAGGTCTTACCGCTCGGCGCGCGCTCGAGCCCGCTGACGACGAGGGTCGCCTCGCCGC
>JBOHAJ010000360.1:0-5449 GCA_050697715.1 Gaiellaceae bacterium | reverse complement strand
CAAGAAGGGCGAGACGGTCGAGGTGGCCGCTCCGCGCGGGGCGCTGAAGTACAAGATCATGGAAATCAAGGCCGCCTAGCGCGCTCCTGGCCGGCGGCCCGCTCGCGCCGGGCGAAGCCCGGCTCCGCCGGCCCGCCTCGCGCCGCTGGACGGCCGGGTGCTGCGAGGGCCCGTGCTACTTGCACTGGGCCCTCTTGCCCCCGACCGCCAGAAACGCGCCAGGAGTCCGCTAGGAGCCGGTAGGCTCGCGCTGCCTTGTTCGAGCGCTTCACGGAGCGGGCGCGGCAGGTGGTCGTCCTCGCCGAGAACGAGGCCCGTGCCCTCAAGCACAACTACATCGGGACGGAGCACATCCTGCTCGGCCTGCTCCGCGAGGAGGAGGGTTTCGCCGCGCGCGTGCTCGAGAGCGTCGACATCACGATCGAGGAGGTGCGCGCGCAGGTCGCCCGCATCGTCGGCCAGGGCGACGAGGTGACGACGGGTCAGATCCCGTTTACGCCGCGCACGAAGAAGGTGCTCGAGCTCGCTCTCCGCGAGGCGCTTTCGCTCGGCCACAACTACATCGGCACGGAGCACATCCTCCTCGGGCTCGTGCGCCATAACGAGGGCGTCGCCGCCAGTATTCTCCTCGACCTCGACGCCGACGCGGAGAAGATCCGCAACGAGATCATCCGCATGCTCTCGGGCCCGCGGCGGGCGCAGCCGGTTGATCCTGAGCTCCGACCGGAGATCGAGCGCCTTAGAGCGGAAAAGGAGGCCGCAATCGAGGCGAAGGACTTCGAGCGGGCGGCCGCGCTAAGGGATCGGGAACGCCAGTTGCGGTTCGGGACGGGCGAGCACTCACGTGAGCTCCGCCCGCCCCGTTGGACGAGCTTCGGTCCGCGGATCGAGCGCACGACCTTCCCTCTCGTCATCGGTTGGGCCCTCTTCGGGGTCGCGCTCGGCGTCGGCCTCCTGCTCGGCTGGCTGATCTGGGGCTAGTCCGGTTGTCGCGTCCGCTCGTACTCTGCTACCACGCCGTCTCGGAACGGTGGGAGCACCGCCTCGCCATTTCGCTCGCGGCACTCGAACGGCAGGTTCGGACTCTGCTCCTCCGACGTTTTCGCCCGGCCTCGGCCGCGGAGACGCTGACCGGGCGGGGCCGGCTCCTGCACGTGACGTTCGACGACGCGTTTCGGAGCGTCGATCGCGCGATCCCGGTGCTCGAGCGGCTAGGTGTGCCGGCGACGGTGTTCGCCTGCCCCTCCTACGCCGGGGACGGCCGCCCGCTGGCGGTGCCGGAGCTTGCCGCCGAGGCCGCCCGCCTCCCCGCCGAGCTCGCCACGATGAGCTGGCACCAACTGCGCGGGCTCGTCGAGTCGGGCATCGAAGTCGGCTCGCACACAAGCACCCACGCCCACCTCACCCGGCTCGACGCGGATCAGCTCGAGCGAGAGTTGCGGGAGTCGAAGAGCCGGCTGGAGGACGAGCTCGGTCGTCCCTGCCGCTACCTCGCCTACCCCTACGGCGAGGAGGATGCCCGCGTGCGCGCGGCCGCGCGGGCGGCGGGCTACGAGGCGGCCTTCGCACTGCCGGGGCCGCCCTGGCCGCTCGACCGCTACGCGCTCCCGCGCGTGGGCATCTTCCGGAAGGACGCGCTCGCCCGGGCGACCCTCAAGACGACGCCGCTTCGCCACGCGGCCGCAGCGGCGCGGCGGGCGCGAAGCCGCCGCGGCTGAAACCGGGTCGGCCCGGGCCTCCACTCGGGACCTCATACACTCGCGCGGCATGGGACTTCCGAAACGGTTTCCCAACCGGGACGAGGTCGCCGCGGTCCTCGCCGAGGCGGACGCCCTCGACCCCGGCGAGGAGGCGGAGGTCCAACGTCGCCTTGCCGGACGCGTCCTGGGCCGGCGTGCGCACGGAAGGCTCGTATTCCTCGACCTCGTCGACCGCTCGGGCCGCATCCAGCTCCTGTGCGCCGCTGAGCGCTGCGGGCCGGTAGACGTCGACCTCGGCGACATCGTCGGCGCGACCGGCGCGCCCACCAAGACACGCCGCGGCGAGCCGTCGCTCGCCGTCAACGAGCTCGAGCTGCTGGCAAAGATCCGGCAGCCGCTTCCGGACACCTACCACGGGCTCGTGGACAGCGAGACCCGCTACCGAAAGCGCTATCTCGACCTCCTCGTCAACGAGGAGACGCGGGAGGACTTCCTCGCCCGCAGTCGCATGGTGGCAGCGATCCGCCGCTACCTCGACGAGCAGGGGTTCGTGGAGGTGGAGACGCCGGTGCTCCAGCCGCGCTTCGGCGGCGCCTTCGCGAACCCGTTCGTCACCCGCCACAACGAGCTGGAGGCGGACCTCTACCTGCGCATTGCGACCGAGCTCTACCTCAAGCGCTTGATCGTCGGCGGCCTGGAGAAGGTCTACGAGATCGGCAAGGACTTCCGCAACGAGGGGCTCTCGTACAAGCACCAGCCCGAGTTCACGATGCTCGAGTGGTACGAGGCCTACGTGGATTACAGGGACACGATGACGCGCATCGAGGATCTCATTGCGACAGTCGCCCGGGAGACGACGGAAACGACTGCGGTGACGTTCCGCGGCCACGAGGTCGATCTCGCACCGCCGTGGCGTCGGCTTCGCCTCGTGGACGCGCTCGCGGAGCATGGCCTCTGGACGCGGGACGGGGACGAGCTTCGGCGCCTTCTGGAGGAGCGCGACGTCGACACTCGCAGCGACCGCTCGTGGGCGCAGCTCCTCGACCATGCGCTCAGCTCGTTCGTCGAGCCGGCGCTCGTCGAGCCGACGATCGTGTACGACTACCCCGTCGAGCTCTCGCCCTTCGCGCGAGCGACAGACGAGGACACGACCCTCACCGAGCGGTTCGAGTACTTCGTAGGTGGCATGGAGCTCGGCAACGCGTTCACGGAGATCAACGATCCAGACGAGCAGAGGGAGCGTTTCGCGATGCAGACGAGAGAGGCCGGCGGGGAGCCGGGCGATCCCGACTACGTGGAGGCCCTCTCGTACGGGATGCCGCCCACCGGCGGGCTGGGCCTCGGGCTCGACCGGCTCGCGATGGTGTTGACCGGCCGGGAGACGATCCGCGACGTGATCCTTTTCCCGACGCTTCGCGAGCCCTAGCGAAGGACGACGAAGGCGTCGACCGGGACGCGGTGCCGCGTCCCGATCGGCCGGACGGTGATTGTGTGCGCGCCGACGTGCGACCAGCGCCGCGAGAAGACGACCGTCTGTGCGAGAAAGGTCGGGGACGCGAGGCTGACCGTGCGGGGATACCGACCGTCGAGAAAGACGCGCGCCCGTCCGCCGAATGGGCTCTGCCGCGAGACCCAGGCGACCGCGCGGCCGGTGAAGGTCAGGCGGGCGGCCGCCCAGCGGCTCGTCGGGGAGCTGAGATAGTGCGCGGAGGCGAAGGACCGGTACCGGCGCCGCCACCCGCCTCGGTAGGAGATACCCGGGTTCCGCTCTTCGAGCAGCCGGACGCGGAAGTGCGGCCCGACCGCCGCCGGGCTCGCGTTGCCGGCGGCGTCGAATGCGTGAACGAGGAAGCGGTACTCGTGCCCGCGGGCAAGCCGGAGATCGACGCTCGTGGCGGCGAGGTTCGGCACGCGCACGTAGGTCCACGCGCTCCGGTCGACGCTCTTCCACAGCCAATAGCCGACCGCATCCGGATCCCGCGAGGACCACGACAGCCGGACGGGCAGGCGTCCGCGTTCGATCGCGCCGACGAGCTTCGCCCTCGGCGCAGTCGGTCTGGGCGCGGCCGTGTCTGGGACGCTCGGGAGGCCTTCGGCCGTGAGGAAGCTGCTCTCGGCCACATTCCAGTGCGTCGCGAGATAGCTCTCAGGTGTCGGCGCCGTATGGAAGTAGTCGTCGTGGCCGCAGTCGAGCAGACGTTCGTGGGCCGGAGGGCAGACAGAGCGGAGGGATACGGGCTCCCCGTGAGCCGCGACGAGGCCGTCCTGGACGCCGTCGTCGTCATAGCAGAGGACGTCCGCCTCGTCCGTGCAGTGGAAGTTGTCGTTCATGTTCGGGGCGCTCGGCTGGACGGCTCCGAGCAGGTGGACGAGTTCGTGAACCTCGATGGACGGAGAGATCCCGCCCCAACAGCCGCGGTCGACGCGCGCCACCATCCCCGGCTCCCCGTCGCCGTTGTTCGCGTTGTCGACGGCGGCCCGATCGTCCGGTTTCACGGTCGCGAGGCCGCAGAAGCGGTACTCGTCGACCCAGACGAGGTACTTGCGATCGGGCCGGTCGAAGCCTTCCGCTGCGAGGTCGGCTGCGGTGCCGGCGAGGCTCCTGACGCCGGCAGGCGAGAGAGCAACCTTCGCCACGTCAAGCCTGCAGTCGGGTCGAGTGGCGAAGCGCACATGGCGAACGCCGCCCGTTTCCGCAGCGCTGTCGTTGAAGACCGTGTCGACGATGCCTGCCCAGCGCTCGATGTACGGGGCGATCTCGTCGTAGTTGTCGGCTCCGTCGGCGGGATGGGCGTAGACCGCCTGCACGCGATTCCCGGAGGTGCCGTCGCCGGAGCAGTAGACCGACGGGCCGGCGAAGGCGGATGTGCCGCTCGGACCCTGCGTCGACGCGGCGAGCTCGCCGAGCGAGCGCGACCGGCGTACATCGAGGCCCGGCGGAGCGGCGTCAGGGCCGTGTGTGCAGCCGATTCGGCCGCGCGGAAGGGCGATCTCGAACGCGGTCTTGCAAGGACCGCCGGGACGGGCGCGCTGGAGGCCGCTGTAGACGAGGCCGCGCGCCGGGTCCTGCGGGCGAGGCGGCGCATGCCCCAGCGCGGGACTCACGAGCGAGAGAAAGAGAAGTGCGGCTGCGGTGGAGGCCTTCATCCCTGGGCTGGAGAAAGCGGATGGGCGTCCAGGGGTTCGGCGGGCCGCCGATGTGCCCGGATACCTCGTTCGAGGGACGTCGGCGAGGCGTCACCCTGCCCATTCGGGTAGTTCTGACGTGGTTTAGAGGATCAGTCCGCGGGAACCGGTTGATTTCCACCCTCGAACTGCTAAGAAGAGTTCGGGGAAGGCACCTCTCCTCTGCGGCTACTGCGGCCTATCAGGAGAGGGCGCAAGAAAAATCGAGAGGGGAGTACGGATGAAGCGGCTCTTGGTCCTGTTGGCCGCGGGCTTGGCGGCGACCGTGATCGTGGTCCCCATGGGCGGAGCAACGGACAAGGTGACGCTCTGTCATGCCACGCACTCGGAGACAAACCCGTACGTCGTGATCACTGTCGCGGCGTCGGCTGCATGGCACGGTCACCTTGCCGAGGGCAACGGTGGCGGAGCCCCTCACCAGGAGGCGGAAGACATCGTTCCGCCGTTCGAGTGGCAGGGTCAGGTCTACTCGCAGAACTGGGACGCTGAGGGCATCGCGATCTGGGAGAACGATTGCGAGGTCGGCGGCGGAGATGACGGCGGCACGACCGGCGGCGACGACG
>JBOHAJ010000359.1:0-8126 GCA_050697715.1 Gaiellaceae bacterium | reverse complement strand
CTCATGCGCCGCTACTCCCCCTACCGCATCAGCGCATTCATGCTCCATGCCGGCTCGGTGCCGCTTCACGTCTCGGCCGTCGGCCAGCTCGGCGAGCAGGACTGGGAGGCGCTGGGCGGCCTCGCCTGGGCCGCGTTCGTCTACAGCCTCTTCTTCAGCCTCGTGTTCACGAACATCATGTGGTTCACGGCGATCGACCGGGTCGGCGCGGCTCGGGCGTCTCTCTACACGAATCTCCAGCCGTTCCTCGGCGCCTTCTTCGCGCTCGTCGTTCTCTCGGAGGAGATGGGGGCTCTCCAGTTCGCCGGCGGCTTCGTGATCGGCGCGGGAATCCTGATCGCGCGCCTGGCCCGGCCGCCGGCTCCTTCGCCCGATTAGGGCTTAGAATCAGCTGCATGGCCCAGGACTTCATGCCGCTGCTCGGCTGGGATCACGTCGAGCTGTGGGTGGGGAACGCGAAGCAGGCGGCCTACTTCTACGAGCGCGCGATGGGGTTCACGCCCGTCGCCTATGCGGGGCCCGAGACCGGCGTGCGCGACCGCGCCTCGTACGTGCTCGAGCAGGGCGAGATCCGCTTCGTCGTCACGAGCGCCCTCCGGCCGGACCACGAGATCGCCCGCCATGCCCACGCGCACGGGGACGGCGTCAGGGACGCGGCCTTCCGCGTCGAGGACGCGACGGACGCCTACCGGCAGGCGCTCCAGCGAGGGGCGCGCGGCGTCGAGGAGCCCCGCTGGGTCGAGGACGAGCACGGCCGCGTCGAGCTCGCCTCCATCGGCACCTACGGCGAGACCGTCCACTCCTTCGTCAACCGCGAAGGCTACGCCGGCGCCTACCTCCCCGGCTACCGGCCGCTCGACGGGGGCAACGGCCGGCCGAGCACCGGCATCGGCCTGAAGCTGGTCGACCACGTGGTCGGCAACGTCGAGCTCGGTCGCATGGAGCACTGGGTGGAGTTCTACGAGCGCTGCCTGGGCTTCAAGGAGCTGATCCACTTCTCCGACGAAGCGATCTCGACCGAGTACTCGGCCCTCATGAGCAAGGTGATGACGGGCGGCGGCGGGCGCTTCAAGCTCCCCATCAACGAGCCGGCCGAGGGCAAGCGCAGGAGCCAGATCGAGGAGTACCTCGAGTTCTACGGCGGGCCCGGCGTCCAGCACGTCGCCCTCGCCAGCGACGACATCGTCGCCACCGTGGAGGCGCTCAAGGAGCGGGGCATTCGCTTCCTCGACACGCCCGATACGTACTACGAAGACGTCCAGGAGCGCGTGGGCGAGATCGAGGAGGACTGGTCGGCGCTCCGCCGCCTGAAGATCCTCGCCGACCGCGACGACGAGGGCTACCTGCTCCAGATCTTCACGAAGACGGCCCAGGATCGCCCGACCCTCTTCTTCGAGGTGATCGAGCGCCACGGCGCCGTCGGCTTCGGGGAGGGGAACTTCAAGGCGCTCTTCGAGGCGATCGAGCGCGAGCAGGCCCTCCGCGGGAACCTTTAGTGCCCCTTCAGGCAATACACGCCTGTTCCTGACCCGCGATCACGCGGCGCCAGAGTCCACCCTCCTCCTTGCCAAGGCTGTCTCGCCTTGGCTGCGGACGAGTGCGGCCTCTTGCTTGGTGCTCGCGACCCAGAAAACGGGCAGCATTACCTGAAGGGGCACTAGCCGCCGGGTTTACGGCCGCCCGCAGCGGGAACGGCGGGGGCGTCCGACAGTCCAAGGGAAGGGGTCACATGCAAGAGATGTGGACGTACCGCGACGAGGCGATCGGCGACATCGACGTCGTCGGCTACAGCGTCGAGGCCGTCGACGGCGGAATCGGCAAGGTCGACGAGGCGAGCTACGACGTCGGGGCCGGGTACGTGGTGGTCGACACCGGGCCGTGGATCCTCGGCAAGAAGGTCCTGCTCCCGGCAGGCCTCATCGACCGGATCGACGCCGGCTCGGAGACGGTCTACGTCGGCTGCACGAAGGACGAGGTGAAGAACTCCCCGGAGCTCGACGAGACGCTCATCGGCGACGAGGAGCAGCGCACCCGGATCGGCGCCTACTACGAGGGGACGCCGACGTACCGGACCACCCGAGGGACGCGGCTGTAGCCCGTCACAGACGCGGAAGCGGCCGGGCCGGTTTGCCCGGCCGCTCTCCTCGGCTACACTGGCCCGGTTCGGAGCGAGTACCGGAGGCGCAACGCCTTCCTACCCGTTCGTGAGCGAGAGCGGGAAGGGAGGTGTTTTCTCATGGCAACCGGAACCGTCAAGTGGTTCAACGACTCGAAGGGGTACGGCTTTATCTCCCCCGACGACGGCGGTAAGGATCTCTTCGTGCACCATTCCAACATCGCGGGTGAAGGGTTCAAGACCCTCAGCGAGGGTGCCAAGGTCGAGTTCGAGGCGCGCGAGGGGACAAAGGGCCCCGAGGCCACGAACGTCGTCACGACCGCCTAGAAGGGAGGCGGGGACCATCGCGTCCCAGGAAGAGAAGATCGAGATGGAGGGCGAGGTCGTCGAGGCGCTCCGGAACCGCATGTTTCGCGTTCGCCTCGACAACGGGCACGAGACGCTCGGCTACACGGCCGGAAAGATGCGGCGGTACCGCATCAAGGTCTTTCCGGGCGACCGGGTGAAGATCGAGGTCTCCCCGTACGACCTGAACAGAGGACGGATCGTCTACCGCTACAAGTAGGCGCCGCTCCCGCGCTGCGTCAGAATCGGCCGCCGTGAGGCTCTGCACGTTCGAGGTGGAGGGGCGAGCGGCGCCCGGGCGTGTCGAGGGTGACCGCGTCGTCGAGCTCGCTGCGCCCTCCCTCGTCGGGTGGCTGGCCGCCGGTGGGGACGACGTCGCCGAGCATGGGCTTGGGGACGTGCGGCTCCGCGCACCCGTCCCGCTCCCGCCCTCGGTTCGGGACTTCTACGCCTTCGAGCGTCACGTCCGCGCGGCGCGGGCGCAGCGCGGGCTCGAGGTCGCGCCTGAGTGGTACCGCCTCCCGGTTTTCTACTTCTCGAACCCGGCTGCGATCTGCGGACCCGAGGAGACCGTGTCCTTCCCGCCGGAGAGCGCCGCCTGGGACTACGAGCTGGAGGCGGCCGCCGTCGTCGGCCCCGACCGCCGTCCCGCCGGCTTCACGGTCATGAACGACTGGTCGGCGCGCGACCTCCAGAAGATGGAGATGGCCGTCGGGCTCGGCCCGGCCAAGGGGAAGGACTTCGCCACGAGCCTCGGCCCCGTGCTCGTCACGCCGGACGAGCTCGGCGACCTGCGGCTGGAGATGGTCGCCCGTGTGAACGGGGAGGAACGTTCCCGTGGCAACCTCGGCGACATGCACTGGACCTGGGACGACCTCGTCGCGCATGCCGGGCGGAACACGCGGCTCGTCGTCGGCGACGTGCTCGGGTCGGGGACGGTGGGGACCGGCTGCATCCTCGAGCACGGGGACGGGCGCTGGCTCCAGTCCGGCGACGTGGTCGAGCTCGAGATCGAGAGGATCGGAATCCTCCGAAATACCGTGGTCTAGGGGGCTGGGAACTCTGGCGTCCGCCGGGGCGTCCAAATGGGTGTGAGAGGAACTCTCACCGTCGCCACCGTGCTCGCGCTGGCCGCGTGCCCTTCCGCGTTCGCGGAGCTAGCGGCCGGGGCCGGTCGGCAGGCGATGGCTGGGCGGTGCAAGTGTCGGTCAAGCCGTCGGACCTGGGCCCGATCGTCATCTCCGTAGGTTCTCGTCACGTTCGTGAGAGCGACTCGCACACGTGGCTCCAGCACGACCTCGTATTCGAGAACAGGGGCGATCGGGCGGTCACCTTCGCCGATACGCGGACCGCGGCGGTACTCGGCCCTGCCGGCCGCCCCATGCTGGTTGCCGCCGACGAAGGCTGTGGCTACTACCGAGTCAAGCCCCTCCGGGGAGCCTGCCTGCTGTACCTCGACTTCATCACCGTCAGGCCGCACGGCTCGGTGTCGCGGACGATCACGCTCTGGAAAGGGCTGCGTGGAATGAGCCCCCTCGGCGCAGGGACATTCGTCTTCCGGAAGCCCATGCGCTTCCAGGTCGGCCGCGAGGTCCCAGAGGAAGGGACCGGACGCACCGTCACGATCAAGGTCGTTTACCGGGTCGCCGCGCGCTGACGGGCCCGGGCCGCGAGCGCTCGCTCGTAGCTCATGCGGAAGAGCTCGACTGCGCGCGGGACGTCCTCTTGCTCGTGGATCCAGAAGCTCACCCAGCCGCTCTCGGGCAGCACGTGGTGAGGCTTGGCGCGGCCGGATTGCACGAGCTCGTCGCGCACCTTGCGGGGGAAGGGTAGGTCGGCGAGGCGGTCGCCGTGCAAGTGACCCAGCTCTCGCTTGCCGAGAAGGAACTCGACGCCGCCGAAGCGATGAGGCGCCGACGTCACTCCCTCCCAGCTCGTCACCTCAGCCGTGATGCTCTGCCGAATCGGCATCTCGCGTTTCGTAACGCCGGATATCCTGTCGTTATGCCCACGTATCAGCGGCTGGGCCGCCTTCCGCGCAAGCGCCACATCCAGTTTCGGGAGAACGGCACGCTCCTCACCGAGGAAGTCATGGGCCTCGAGGGCTTCTCGGGGAACGAGTCGATCCTGTACCACCTCCACTCGCCCTGCCGAGTGAAGGAGGTGGCCGAGTTCGAGGCGATCGAACGCGACGAGTGGGTGCCCGAAGGGCATGCTCACCGGCACTTCCGCACGTACGGCATCTCGGCGTCGGGCGACGCGCTCGGCGGCCGGAAGCTGCTCATGTGGAACGGCGACGTCGAGATCGCGCTCTGCCGCCCGAGCGATCCGATGGACTTCTTCTACCGCAACGGCGAGGGCGACGAGGTGATCTTCGTCCACGAGGGCAAGGGCGTTCTCGAGACGATCTTCGGCGACCTCCCGTACGGAGAGGGGGACTACGTCGTCGTCCCACGCGGGACGACCTACCGCTTCGTCCCCGAGGGCGAGCAGCGCTACGTCGTCTTCACCTCGCCCGGGCTGATCGAGATTCCCCGCCGCTACCGGAACGAGTACGGGCAACTCCTCGAGCACGCGCCCTACTACCACCGCGACATTCACGCTCCCACCGAGCTGCAAACGCACACCGACCGCGGCGAGCACGTCCTCAGGGTGCGCGTCAAGGACGGCTACCAGACCTACGTCCTCGACTACCACCCGTTCGACGTCGTGGGCTGGGACGGCTACGTCTACCCATGGACGTTCAACATCAACGACTTCGAGCCGATCACCGGGCGCATCCACATGCCGCCCCCCTCGCACCAGACGTTCCAGGGACGCAACTTCGTCATCTGCTCCTTCTGCCCACGCAAGCTGGATTTCGACCCGCTCGCCGTCCCGATCCCCTACCACCACTCGAATCTGAACTCCGAAGAGATGATCTATTACGTCTCCGGGAACTTCGGCTCGCGCCGGGGAATCGAGATCGGTTCCGTGACGCTGCATCCGTCCGGGATCCCGCACGGCCCGCATCCCGGCCTGGCCGAGAAGTCGATCGGGATGACGGAGACACACGAGCTCGCCGTCATGTGCGACACGTTCCACCCGCTTCGTCTGACCGAGTTCGCCCTCGAGCTGGACGACCCAGGCTACGCCTACTCGTGGTACGAGGCCGCCGAGGCCACGAAAGAGGCCGCAAGCAGCGACGAGGACCCGGCCGGGGTGACGTCGCACCTTTGAGCAGAACGCTGGCCGTCGACTTCGACGGCACGGTCACGAAGTCCGATGTGCTGGACACGATCGCGAGCCGCTTCGGCGACCCCGCCGTCTACCAGCAGGTGGAGGACGGCCTCGACGAGGGCTGGATGCCGCTGCGCGAGGTGATCACGCGCGAGTTTCGCCCAGTCACGAAGCCGCTCGAGGAGGCCGTACGCTGGGTGCTCGAGAACGTCGAGATCCGGCCCGGCTTCCGAGAGCTCGTGGAGCTCGCCAAGGAACGTGGCTGGCGCGTCGTCATCGTCTCCAGCGGATTTCACGAGCTGATCGAACCGATCCTCGAGCGCGAGGGGGTGGAGGTGGAACTGCACGCGAATCGCGTCGACCCGCGGCCCGACGGCTGGCGCGTCCTCTGGCAGTACGAGGACTCGTGCGATTCCTGCGGCGAGTCGTGCAAGCGCTCGATCGTGGCGGACTTCGCCGGCGACGACGAGCTGATCTACATCGGCGACGGCTATTCCGACCGGTGCGCGGCGGAGGCGTCGGATCGCGTCTTCGCCACGCGCGGCCTGGCCCGCTACCTCGACGAGCGCGGCGTCCCCTACGAGCACTTCGACGACTTTCACGAGATCGCTGCGCGTCTCGCTTCCTGACCCGTTCGACTGGGAGCTCTCGACCGAGCGCTTCCGCGCCTTCGGCCCTGACCTGGCGAACCTCTGGGTGGACGGAGCGCTCCACCGCGTCCTCGACGGACGCGAGGTCCGGATCGCGCCGGCGCCGGGCGGGGTGGAGATCGAGCCCGGCGACACCGACCTCGTCCCGCGCGTCCACCACTTCCTCGGCGGGCCGTTCGACCTCGACGGCTTCGCCACCTTCGCTGCGGGCGACCCGGTTCTCGCGCACCTCGTCGCGCGCCTACGCGGCCTCCGCCCGCCGCTCGCGCCCGACCCGTTCGAGGCGCTCGTCACCTCCATCACCGCGCAGCAGATCTCACTGCACGCGGCCTTCGCCGTGCGCAACCGCCTGATCGAGGCGTACGGCGAGCGCCACGAGCGCGCATACGCGTTTCCCACGCGCGAGCGGCTCGCCGATGTGGCAATGCAAGACCTGACCCCGCTCGGGTTCTCCGGGCGCAAGGCGGAGTACGTCGTCGGGCTCGCCCGGGCGAAGCTCGACCTCGACGGCCTCGCGGCGCTCCCCGACGAGGAGGTGAAGGCGCAGCTCGTCGCGTTGCCGGGCATCGGCGAGTGGACGGCGGACTGGTTCCTCGCCCGTCACCTGGCGCGGCCGGAGGCCTGGCCGGCCGGCGACCTCGGCCTGCGCAAGGCCGTGCTCCACTTCTACGGCGTGACGGACCCGCGCGCCCTTAAAGCGCAATTTTCGCGCTTTGCCAACCTGGCGGCGCACTACCTGCTCGTCGGCCTTAGGGTTTTGCGCTGATGGCCCGCGAGAAGGTCGAGGGGCTCCCGACGGACGAGGCGCTGCGCCGCCTGATCGAGCAGGCGCGCGCCGCGGGAGCGGAGCAGATCGAGATCGAGGCGACGCACGAAGCCGGCGACGCCTGGATCCGCGCCGGGTTCACGGAGACGGGGCGCCTTCTCCGCGCGCCGGTGGAGGCGGTCGAGGGCCACATCGGCGCGAAGGAGAAGGAGCCCTCGCACGGGGCCGTCCACGTGCAGACGGACGATGTCGACGCCGTCGTCCGCGCGGTCCGCCAGTTCGTGCCGCGCCTTCCGGGCGGCTCCCAGGGGAGCGTCGTCCTCCCGCCCCGCGAGGGCTGGACGTCCCTCTACGACGAGCTCTGCGACCGCGAGCCGGAGATGCTCCGCCGGCTCGCCAGAGAAGTCTCCGACCGCATGGGCGCGTTCGTCCTCGCGCTCGGAGTCGAGGAGGGCCGCGCCGTCCGCTACGTCGCGCTCGAGCGGGGGCGAGTGGTGGACGAGTACCTCTCCGTGCCCGAGTACTACGGGCCGCTCCCGCCGGGCGAGGTGATCGCGCTCGGCGCGAATCCCCGCCTCATGGCGCGGCTCACCGGCGCGGAGCTCGAGGCGGTGCGGGCCACGGCGCGGACGGCGAAGGATCCGGCCGAGCTCCAGCCTGCGGCCGACCTCCACGGCGATCTCGCGCGGATCTTCGGCCTCGACCGGGGAGCACGCGGGTACGACGAAGCCCGAGGAGTCGAGCGCGCAATCGATCTGCCCCGAGCATGAAGCCCGCCGCTCTCCTCCTGCACGCGTTTCCCCTCGACGCGCGCATGTGGGACGGCCAGCGCACGGTGCTGGAGCGGGCCGGCTACCCGGTTGTCGCCCCCGACCTGCCCGGCCCCGAGCCGGAGCTCGGCTTCCAGAACTGGGCCCGCCGCGTCTCGGGGCTCGTCGAGGGTCAGTTCCTGCCCGTTGGGGTCTCGATGGGCGGCTATCTCGCCTTCGAGCTCTGGCGGCAGGCGGCCGAGCGGATCCCGGCGCTCGTG
>JBOHAJ010000358.1:0-13097 GCA_050697715.1 Gaiellaceae bacterium | reverse complement strand
CCGCACTGAAGCTCATCGACGAGCGTGACGCCGACAAGCTTCTGGAGCTCATCGTCAGGCGTGCCGGCGAGCTCGTCGGCACCTCCGACTGCTACGTGTTCCTCCAAGAGCCGGAGTGCGACGAGATGGCCATGCGGCTCGGGACCGGTGTCTTCGCCGAGACGGTCGACTACAGCGTCCGCAGGGGCGAGGGGCTGGTCGGGCGAGTGTGGGAGAGCGGCGAGGCGCTCGCGCTCGAGGACTACCACTCGTGGGCGGACCGGCGGCCCGACCTCGACGGCGTCGGGTTCCGCGCCGTCGTCGGCGTCCCCCTCTTCTCCCGACGGGAGGTCGTAGGGGTTCTCGGCCTCGCCTACGCAGAGGAGGGTCGAACGTTCGGCGAGGGAGACGTCGCGCTCCTCTCCCGCTTCGCCCATCTCGCCTCGCTGGCGCTCGAGAGCGCGCGCCTCTACACGGCTGCACGGGCGAGCGAGGAGAAGTTCCGCACGCTCGTCTCGAACGTCCCGGGCGCGATCTTCCGTTGCGCCTTCGACCCCGACTGGACGATGGAGTTCCTGAGCGACGCGATCGTGGACATCGTCGGCTACCCGGCGTCCGATTTCATCCAGAACCGTGTGCGCTCGTACGCCAGCATCGTCCATCCCGCTGACACGCAGATGCTCGAGGAGGCCATCGGGGAGGGGGCGCCGTACTCGGTCGAATACCGCGTCCTCCACGCAGAGGGCACGGTCCGGTGGGTGCTGGAGCACGGGCAGGTCGTAGAGGACTCGGACGGCAACGCATGGCTGGAGGGCGCGATCCTCGACATCTCCGAGCAGAAGGCGGCCGAAGAGGCCGTGCGGGAGAGCGAGGCGAAGTTCCGCGCCTTCGTCGAGACAACGGAGGAATGGGTTTGGGCGATCGACGAACGCGGCGTCACGACCTATTCAAACCCAGCCGTCGAGCGCATCCTGGGCTACCGACCCGAGGAGCTGGTGGGGGGTGACTCGCTCGAGCACATGTGTGACGAGGATCGTGAGCAGGTGGAGCGCCTCCTCCCAGACTTCCTGGCGAGAAAGTCAGGCTGGTCGGAGCTCGTCGTGCGCTGGCGGCACAAGGACGGCTCCCTCCGCCACCTCGAGAGCAACGCCACGCCCATCCTCGACGAGGCGGGCGAGCTTCGGGGCTGGCGTGGCACCGATCAGGACGTGACGGAGCGCGTCCTCGCCGAAGAGGAGCGCGAGCGGCTGCTCGCGGAGGCGCAGCAAGCGCGGGCGGACCTCACGGCCCAGAACGAGCGCCTGCTGGAGCTCGACAGGCTCAAGGACGAGTTCATCGCTCTCGTCTCCCACGAGCTGCGCACACCCCTCACCTCCATCCGCGGCTACGTCGAGCTCCTGCGCGACGGCGAGGCCGGCGAGCTCAACGAGGAGCAGCTCCAGTTCCTCGCCGTCGTCGAGCGAAACTCCCACCGGCTCCTCCACCTGGTCGGCGACCTGCTCTTCCTCGCCCAGGTGGAGGCCGGCAAGCTCGCCCTCGACCTGGGAGCGGTCGACCTGGGTGCCGTCGCCTCTGACAGCGTCGAGACCGCGCGCCCAGCGGCCGATGAGAAGGGAGTGATCCTCACTCTCGCCACGGGCCCGGCGCCGCTCCTCGCGGGCGACCGGGCGCGCCTCGCCCAACTCCTCGACAACCTCGTCTCCAACGCGCTCAAGTTCACGCCCGCCGGTGGCCGCGTCGACGTGCGCGTGCGCGCGGTCAGCGGCGACGCGGTCGTCGAGGTGCGAGACAGCGGCATCGGCATCCCGTCCGGCGAGCACCAGCACCTCTTCCAGCGTTTCTTCCGCACGTCGAACGCGACCGCCCACGCGATCCAGGGCACGGGTCTCGGCCTCGCCATCTCCAAGGCGATCGTGGACGCCCACGGCGGCCGGATCACGGTCGCGAGCCAGGAGAACGAAGGAACGACCTTCCAGGTCGTCTTTCCGATCGCGCAGCAGGCGGTTGCGCCCGAGGCCGCCGAGGCCGCGGTTTAAGGACCGCGCCGTCACGGATACACGGCGGACATGCAAGCTAAACCGTCCGAGCGCGTGTGCCGATCCATCCGGATGACTACTGTCTACCGAGGGGTCCCGTGAACGACCAGCTCGCGATCGCGCAAACACTCCTGTATGCGCAGGAGCTTCGCCAGCTTCATTCCGAGGAGCGGGCACAACGGCGCCTCGCCGAGGAGGCTCTCGCCCGCCTCAACGATTCCTATGCGACCACGGTGCGCGCGCTCGCGGCGGCCCTCGAGCTCCGCGACGACGAGACTGGTGGGCATGCCGAGCGTGTGACCGAGCTCGGATTGCGCCTTGCAAGGACGGTCTCCCCGGAGCTCGCGTCGGATCCCCAGCTCGAGTACGGGTTCCTCCTCCACGACCTGGGCAAGATCGGGATTCCGGACGCGATCCTCCTCAAGCCCGGGCCGCTCGACCCAGGCGAGATGGAGGAGATGCGCTTTCACCCCGTCCTCGGTGAACGCATCGTCGGCCGAGTTCCGTACCTCAACGGCCTGGCGCGGCAGGTGGTCGCCGCCCATCACGAGCGTTGGGACGGAAAGGGCTACCCGCGCCGCTTCGCCGGCGTCCGCATCCCGCTGGCCGCGAGGATCTTTTCGGTCGTCGACGCGTTCGACGCCATGACACACGATCGCCCCTACCGGCTCGCGCTGTCACTCGAGGCCGCCCTTCGCGAGATCGACCGGTCCGCGGGGAAGCAGTTCGACCCGGCGGTCGCCGAAGCCTTCCTTGCCCTGGCGCCGGAGCTTCGGAGCGCCGCGTGAGCTCGCTCGAGGTCACTGTGCTCCTGGTCGAGGACGACTCGATGGTGCGTGGCTGGGTGCGCCTTGCGCTCGAGGGATCCGAGTTCAGGCTCGCCGGCGAAGCGTCCACAGCCGCGGAGGCGCTCGAACTTGCGAGACGGCGTCGGCCTGATCTCATGCTCGTCGACTACCGACTGCCGGATCGTGCCGGAACAGAACACGTGCGCGATCTCCGCCAGCAGGGCATCGACATTCCGGCAGTCCTCATGACAGCGAACGCCGAGCGCGGCCTCAATGAAGCCGCTCGCGAGGCAGGCGCCCAGGGCAGCGTCCTGAAGAGCGGAAAGATCGACGAGCTGCTCGGTGCACTCCGGTCCGTGCTCGCAGGTGAGCCCGCCTTCGATCCTCGCCACCCGCGGAGGCCGCCCGGCCGCGCCGCCCTGAGCCCGCGCGAGCGCGAAATCCTGCGCCTCGTGGCCGGCGGCGCCACTAACCGGGAGATCGCCTCGAAGCTCGAGGTGGGTGACGAGACGGTCAAGACGTTGCTCGCGCGCACCTTCGCCAAGCTCGGCGTCCGCCGCCGAGCCGAGGCCGTCTCGGCCGCGTACAGCCGGGGTCTCTTGTGAGCGGCACCGCCCCGCTCGACGGCGAAATCGAGCGCCTCCTGGACGAAGCAGTCGCCGAGATCGCGCACCGGCTCCGGACGCCTCTCACGGTGATCGTCGGCTATGCGGAGCTCCTTCGCATGCGGGACGACGAGACGACGCGCCGGGAGGCGCCGCTCCGGATTCAGGAGGCGGCCGAAGGCCTCCTCGCCCTCGTCGACGAGACGCTCGCGTCTGCCGAGTCGCGCGCGGGAGAAGAGCTCCTAGGCTGAGCTGCCCTCGGCGCCCGGCTCGACGCCGAGGGCCTTGCGCACGAGCTCTCGCAGCTCACCCGCGGAGTACGCGCTCTTCTCGAGCAGCGAGATGGCCCGCTCGTTTAGGAGCGTCCGCTCGTCCGCCGAGAGACGGCGGGCGGTGAGGACGATCACCGGGATCGATCGGGTCTCTGGATCCTGCTGGAGATGCTCCAGCACGTCGAAGCCGTCGACGTGCGGCATCATCAGGTCAAGCACAATCGCGTCAGGCGCGCGGGCGGCGACCTCCGAGAGTGCCTCCTCGCCGTTGCTGGCCTCGCGCAGCTCGAGGCCGTCGCCGCCTAGCGTCTCGACGACGAGCGCGCGGACCGCCTCCTCGTCATCGACGACGAGCACGGAGCCGTGGCCGGCGCGCACGAGGCGAGTCACCATCTCCCTCAACCGAACGGCTGAGAAGGGCTTGGTAAGGAAGTCCGCGGCCCCGAGGGTCGCGGCTTGGTCGCGCCCGTTCCTGGCTGTGCAGACGACGACGGGAACGTGCGCAGTGACGAGGTTCTCCTTGAGCCGGGCGAGGACTTGCCATCCGTCCAGCTTGCCGGGGAGGCCGATGTCGAGGCAGACGAGGGCGGGCGGCTCCTCGACTGCCCGGGCGAGCCCGGCGTCGCTGGACGTCGCCACCTCGACGGCGTAACCGTCCCCGGCTAGGTACTCCGAGAGGAGCGAGGCCGCCGCCGGATCATCCTCGATGACGAGAACGCGTTTCTTGCCCGCGTCGAGCGCCCGCCGTGCGCCCGGCAGCTCGAACCAGAACGTCGATCCCTCGCCCTCCAGACTCTCGAAGCCGATTCGGCCTCCGTGAGCCTCAACGATCTCGCGGCACAGCGCAAGGCCCAGGCCCGTCCCGCCAATCGACCGGGTGTCGGAAGAGTCGACTCGAAAGAACTTCATGAAGATCTTCCGTTGCTCCGCTGTCGGGATCCCGAGCCCTGAATCGGCAACGGAGAGACGCACGACGCCGTTTCGCGCCTCGGCGGCGACGACGACCTCTCCGCCTCCGGGCGAGTACTTGATCGCGTTCGAGAGCAGGTTGGCGACGACCTGCTCGATCCGCTGAGGCTCGCCCACGACGTTCAGGGCCTCGCGAGGCAACCGGTGCTCCAGGTGGTGCTCGGAACTCTGCCCCGAGAAGACCTCCACCTGTCGGCGGACCAGTCCGCCGAGCTCGAACGGCTGGAGGTTGAGCGTAAAGCCGCCCTCCTCGATTCGCTGAAGGTCGAGGAAGTCGTTGATCAGCGCGGTCAGCCGCTTGGCCTCGCTGTGGATCGTGTTGAGATAGCGTTCGCGGGTCGCCTGATCAGGGTCGCGCGAGACGAGGAGCTCGGCAAAGCCGAGGATGCTCGCAAGGGGCGTCCGCAGCTCGTGGGAGACGGTGGCGACGAGCTCGGACTTGAGCCGCTCGGCTTCGCGCTCCGCGGTGACGTCGTGCACGGTGATGATCCGGCCGATTGTTACCCCCTCGAGATCGCGTACGGGCGCCGTGAAGAGCTGGAAGCCGCGCTGCGCCTTGGCCAGCTCGAGGTCGTACGACGCCTCGAGCTCGGGATCGCCGGCAAGCGAGGCACTGAAGGCTCGATAGCCGTCGGGGTCCGTCGTGAGCTCCCCGATGGCTGCGGCCCGTTCGAAGATCGTCCCATCCTGGGGGACCTCGGGAATCTCGCGAAGGATTCGCTCGAGGGCCTCGTTGCGCACCTGTGTCCTCCCCGCGGCGTCGATCATCGTGATCCCGTCCACCGTCGCGTCGAGCACCGCCCGGTTGACGTTTGCCAGGTGCCGCGCGCGCTTGTAGGCGACGCGGTTCGAGATCCTCACCGCGGTCTGGCGGGCGAGATGCTCCATCGTCTCGAGCTCGACGCGCGAGAACGGGCGGTCGCTGAGGCGGGCGAGGGTGAGAAGGCCCACGTCGCGGGCGCCCTGGACGAGCGGCACGTGCAACTCGTGTCGGACGGCCACGAGCTCTCCCAGCGCGGGGACGCGCAGGACAGCCTCGCCGTAGCACACCGAGATCGGGCGTCGCTCGGCGAGCGCCTGACCGGCGAGGCCGTCGCCCGCGGTCACCGCGGGCGGGAGGCGCCCGGGGTCGATCCCTCGCGCGCTGTTGAGCGAGATCGTCTCCTCGTCCTCCGGGGTCAGGGTATAGAGGACCCCAATCTCCGCCTCCGCGACCTCGCAAAGCTCCTGGAGGATCCGTGGGGCGAGCGAGCCCTCGTTCGTCTCCATCGAGATCAACTCGCCGAAGCCGTAGAAGGTCTCGATGCGCTTCTTCTCTTCGCCGAGCTGGTCGAGGGCCGCCTCCAGCTCGACCTGCTGCGCCTCGAGTTCGTCATTCGCGTTCGCGAGCTCGGCCTGCTGCTGCTCGAGCTCGGCCTGCTGCTGCTCGAGCTCGGCGTTCTGGCTCTCGAGCTCGTCGCGGCTCTCCTCGAGCGCGGCCGCCATCGCGTTGAAGGCTTCCCCGAGCTCCGCGACCTCGCCCCTCCCGCCTCGGGGAACGCGTGCGGAAAGATCGCCGCCACTCAAGCGCCGCGCGGCGGCCGAAACAGTGCGCACCGGGCGGACGATCGCGCGCTGAAGGTATCCCGTGAACCCGAGAATGAGCAGGAGCGAGCCGGCCAGGCCCAGGACGCCGACGCCGACCGCCCGCCGGGCGGCGGCACTCTCGCGCCTCTCGCGCCGGGCCGCGACCTCGCGCTGGGCCGCGAAGAACCCGGCGAACTCCGCGCGAATCTCGTCCACGCGCCGCTTGCCCTCGCCGTCGGTGATCATCTGCCTGGCGCGCTCGAGGTCTGATCGAGCGGTTGCGATAACCGGGGAGGCGAACTCGTCGTCGTAGGCGTGAATCTTGCGGATGATCTCGCGTACGGTCGCCTTCTGGCTCGGGTCCAGCGTGAGGCTCTGGAGGTCGCGTTCCGTCTCTGGAAGCTGCGCCCGCGCGGCGAGGAGGGGCTCGAGGAAGCGCTCGTCCCCCGTGATCACGAAGCCTCGGCTGCCGGTCTGGACGTCGACGGCAAGCCGCTGGAGCTCGTTCGCGGCGGCCGAGACCTCGGTAGCGCGCCTCGCCAGCTGCCCTGACTCGCGGAGGTCGCGGATCTGGAAGATCAACACGGCGAACGCCGTGCCGACGACGAGGGCGAGCACGCCGCTCGCCACGAGCATGCGGGCGGTCAGCCCTCCCCTCACGCCGTCCTCCGATAGGCGTGCGGGCCAATTCGCTCGAGCCCGAGGCTCGCGGGCGCGGTCAGGCGCTCGCTCCGCCCGAGCAGGATGACCCCGCCCGAGACGAGCGAGTGGGCGAGGGTCCGGTGGAGCGCCCGCTTCGCAGCCGGGGAGAGATAGATGGCAACGTTCCGGCAGAGGATGAGCCGCCACTTGCCGGGCGGCGCGCTTTCGCGGACGAGGTCTCGGCGCTCCCAGCGGGCCTGGAGACGGAGGCGCTCCGAGATGGTCACGTCGCCGTAGACACCCGCTCTCGCAGCCGCCAGGTTCTCCTCGAGCAGATCGCTTCCGAGCAGGAACGAGCGGTCGAGCGCCCCGAGTCGGTCGAGCAGCATGGCGACGCTGTAGAGCTCGGATCCGTCCGCGCAGCCGGCCGACCAGACGCTCACCCGTCCGGGCTGCGCGACGAGCGGCGGCAGGAGGGCGCGCCCGAGCAGATCGAACTGGGCCGGATCCCGAAAGAGGCCCGAGACCGATACCGCCACCGA
The DNA here is from genome assembly GCA_050697715.1 of Gaiellaceae bacterium. Classification (GTDB taxonomy): domain Bacteria; phylum Actinomycetota; class Thermoleophilia; order Gaiellales; family Gaiellaceae; genus DASQWP01. The sequence goes on along the minus strand of JBOHAJ010000358.1, from coordinate 5,698 downwards.
GCGGCGGAAGCGGGCTCTCGCGGCCACGTCCCTGGCGAGCAGGCGCGCGAGCTCATCGACGCTCGGGACCCGTTCGCGCTCGAGGGCGCGGCGGACGCGGGAGGCGACGTGCTCCGCGCGATAGGCCTCGAGTTCCAAGCCCGTGGCCCGCGCGAGCGCCGAGGGCACGCTAACCGTCGAGGTCGTCATCGTCCCTGTTCCAGCAGGCTTTCGACGACCGAGATCAGCTCGAGAGGGCTGAAAGGCTTGGCGAGGTAACGGTCGGCGCCGGCCTCGAGCGCTGTATCCCGATCGGCTGGACGCGCGCGCGCCGTCAGCATGACGACCGGAATGTCCGCGAGCTCGGGATCCGAGCGGAGCTCCCGCAGAACGTCAAGACCACTTCGCCCGGGCATCATCATGTCGAGGACGATGATGTGTGGACGAAACCTGCGGGCGAGCTCGAGCGACTCCTCGCCGTCTGAGGCCTCCACGATCGAGTAGTCGTCGCTCTCGAGCGTCGCGCGCACGAGCGTGCGAAGAACGCTCTCGTCATCGCAGAGAAGAACAGTTGTGGTTGGGCCGGAGGTCTCTACGTAGCTACTCATGCGCGCCTGCCTAGTAGCTCCTCGACCACAGTGACCAGCTCGAGCGGACTGAACGGCTTCCTGAGGTAGCGGTCGGCCCCGAACCCGTCTGCAACCTGCTCGTCGAGCGCGACGCTGGTCGCCGTGCAGAGGATCACGAGCGTGTCGGCGAGCCTCGGATCCCGCCGCACCTCCGCAAGCACGTCGATGCCGCTGCGCCCCGGCATGACCATGTCGAGGACGACCACATCGGGGCGGACACTGCGCACGAGCTCGATCGACTCGTCGCCGTCGCTAGCCTCGAAGATCGAGTAGTCGCCCTCGCTGAGTGCCTCGCGCAGCAGCGCGCGCAGGACGGGCCGGTCGTCGCAGATCAAGATTGTGCCGCCCACCATGCGTGTATCGGCAGCAGCACGTCCGGCTAAAGGGCCGACGAACGGCGCTCGACCGCCTGTGCGACAAGCCGGTTTACGAGCCGGCGAAACGCCACAGGGCGAACCGGCGGACGGGCTGCCCAGTCAGGGCGCTGCACGTTGTCCGGCGAGCGCCAGTAGCTCCACGCAGACATCGTCGCGAAGCGCTCGCAGCCGTGGTCGTCGTGTCCCAGGCCGGGGCGCTCGTAGCACCAGTCCGCGCCGCCGAGCACGCGCCGGATGGCACGCCGCTCGCTCCTGCCGAACAGGAGAAAGTCCACCTGGTGCGCATACTCGTGCTGGACGATGCCCCACGCGTACCTCGGGCCGAATGGCGAGCTGACGAGGATGTCCTCGTCGAGCACGATCACGCCAGGCCGCGCGCCGCCGCATCCGCAGCGGCTGATCTGGATCGTGACCTGCTCGGGGACGACGTCCCAGTCGAAGCGGCTTGCCTCCAGCGCGGACCGGACCTGCTCGCGCGCCTCGTCGCTCCCGCCGACGAAGACGAAGTTGCCGCCGGCCGCTTGGGCCCCGCCGGCGAGGCAGAGAGCGGCAACGTGAGCGGCGAGCGTCGTGCGAAGTATCCGTGTCATGCTCTCGTTGTCGCCCGAGCCGGGACGAGCCGTGTCCCCCGTTTCCCGCGCATGGCGCCGCAATCGTCCCCCGTTTGGGGCGCTGGGTCGTTCCGGCGCCGAACCTCCTTGCCGGCCGCCCCCGGGCTCCCTCGGACGGGGGACGGGACGAGCGGGCTGCGTCCCGATGTCTTTCGTGGATGACGGCTGCCCACGGCCTACAACCCGAGGAGCGCGCGTGCGTGCCGAGCACCCCGCTCTGGGCCGTCATTCTCGTGCTCGGACTCGTCGTGCTGGTTGCACCGTGAGCGTTGACGACGGGACTCGCCCGCTCGTCCTCATCGCCGACGACGACCCGGACATCCTCATGCTCGTCCGCTTCCGGCTCGAGCGCGCCGGCTACGAGGTCGTCTCTGCTCCAGACGGACGGGCCGCACTCGACCTGGCCCTCGCGCGCGGGCCCGACCTGGCTGTCCTCGACGTGATGATGCCGCGCCTCGACGGCTACGAAGTGACGCGCGAGCTGCGCCGTCACGAGGCCACGCGCGGCATGCCCGTCATCCTCCTCACCGCGCGCGTGCAGGAGGCTGACGTCCAGCGCGGCATCGAGTCGGGGGCGGACGACTACGTACCCAAGCCCTTCAGCCCGCAGGAGCTCGGGGAGCGCGTTCAGGCCGCGCTCGGCCGGTAGCGGTAGCCGAACCCGCGAACGGTCTCGATCGCGTTCGGGTCGGCTGCCGCCGACTCGAGCTTGCGACGCAGATACCCGACGTAGAGCTTCACCTGGTCGCGCGAGGAGTCGCGCGCGTCCCCCCACACGAGCTCGAGCAGCTGGTCGTGGCCGAGCACCTGGTTGGGGTGGCGAACGAAGGCGGCAAGCAGCTTGAACTCGAGCGGCGTGAGGTAGACGTCCCTTCCGGCGACCGTGACCTCGCGCTGGGCGAAGTCCACCGTGAGCAGCGCGTCAGCGTATGTCTCGGGCGCGTTCGCGCGCGAGCGGGTGCGCCGCAGGAGCGCCTCGATCCGCGCAAGGAGCTCCTGCCGGCCGAACGGCTTGGTCAGGTAGTCGTCTGCGCCCGCCTTGAGGCCGCGCACCTTCTCGAGCTCGGCGTCCCTGGCCGTCAGCATGAGCACCGGCGCGTCGGAGAGGTCGCGGATGCGCTCGAGCGTCTGCCAGCCGTCCATCTCGGGCATGCTCACGTCGAGGATGACCGCGTCGGGGGTCGAGGCGTAGAACGCGCGCAGTCCCTCCCGTCCGTTGCCCGCCTCCGCAACCTCGTAGTCCCGGCGCTCGAGCAGCTGACGGACGAGGCCGCGGATGTCGGCGTCGTCGTCGACGACGAGAATCCGGGCGCGCTTCATACCTCCTTCATACCGGATCCCCCCGACATTCGCCTCTCCGAACCCGATGATGTGAGCGTGGCGAAGATCCTTGTCTGCGAGCCGCACGAGGAGGTGCGCGAGCTCCTGGGGCACGTGGTGGCGCGGCTCGGGCACGAGCCGGTCTTCACCCCCGACGGGCCGCACGAGGCTTTCGACATGCACGACGTCGACGTGCTGCTGATCGAGCCGGCCGACCCCCGCGCCCTCGCAGCCGCGCAGATCCTCCGCCTCGAGCGCGAGCGCATGCCGATCGTCTGCGCGAGCATCTACCCGCCGACACCAAACACGGGACGCCTCGACCCGGTCGCCTACCTCGTGAAGCCCTTCGGGCTCCACGAGCTCGAGCAGGCGCTCGAGACCGCGGTCGCCTGTCTGGGCGTCGCGGCGTAGCAGGTCCTTAACGACCACGAGCCGCTCATGAAAGCGGCTCGCAGTCGGCCGTCAGTCAGTCTCCCGCTTCAAGGAGAAGCGGCGACACCGCTCTGCATTCTACGCAAGTCCCGCCCGGCTCACAAGGCCGGTAGGTACTTGTTCAGCTCCCAGGGCGTGAGCTGGACGCGGTATTCGTCCCACTCCTTCCGCTTCAGCTCGACGTAGCGGTCGAAGATGTGGGGCCCGAGAGCCTTGCGTGCAAGCTCGGAGGAGGCGAGCTCGTCGATCGCCTCGCCGAGGGTCTCGGGCAGGGCGACGATACCGCGCTCCTTCCGCTGCTCCGCGGTGAGGTGGTACAGGTTCTGCTCCATCGGCGGCGGCAGCTCGTAGCCCTTCTCAATTCCCTCGAGGCCGGCGTGCAGGAGCGCGGCGAACGTGAGGTACGGGTTGCACGCGGGATCGGGGCACCGGATCTCCGCCCGTGTCGCCTGCTCGTTCCCGGGCTTGTAGAGCGGGATGCGGATGAGCGCGGACCGGTTGCGCCGCGACCAGGCGACGTAGACCGGCGCCTCGTAGCCGGGCACGAGCCGCTTGTACGAGTTCACCCACTGTGCGAAGACAGCCGAGATCTCGCGCGCGTGGTGGAGCTGCCCGGCGATGAAGGCCTTGCCCGCCTCGGAGAGGTGCCACTCGTCGTCGGCGTCGAAGAAGGCATTTCGCCCGTCGGAGAAGAGCGATTGGTGGGTGTGCATACCCGAGCCGTTCTCTCCGAAGATCGGCTTCGGCATGAACGTCGCGTGGTAACCCGCCTTCTTGGCGATCTCCTTGACGACGAGGCGGTACGTGATCGTGTGGTCGGCCATGTCGAGCGCGCTGGCGAAGCGCATGTCGATCTCGTGCTGGGAGGGACCGACCTCGTGGTGGACGTACTCGATCGGGATGCCCATGTCGTGGAGCGCGTGCACGGTCTTCTGGCGCAGCTCGGACGCGGCGTCCAAGGTCGTCATGGCGAAGTAGCCGCCCTCGTCGAGCGTCTCGGTTCCCTGGTCGTCCTTGAACAGGAAGTACTCGAGCTCGGGGCCGACGTTGAAGGTGTCGAAGCTCATGCTTTTCATCCGATCGAGCGCCCGGCGGAGCACATGCCGCGGGTCGCCGTCGTAGGGCTTCCCGTCGGGAGTGACGACGTCGCAGATCATCCGCGCGATCTTCTCCTCGCCCGGCTGGGACGGCATGAGCTGGAACGTCGCCGGGTCCGGGATGGCGACCATGTCGGACTCCTCGATGGCGTTGAAGCCCGAGATCGAGGAGCCGTCGAAGCCCATCCCGTCGTCGAGTGCGCCCTCGAGCTCGTCCTTCGTGATGGCGAAGCTCTTCAGGTGCCCCTCGATGTCGGTGAACCAGAGGAGGACGAACGTGATCCCCTGCTTCTCGACCTTGGCCAGTACGTCCTGACGCCTCTCCGGGTCGCTCGTCGCCCTGCCACGCTGCTCGACCGTCGCCATCTACGCCTCCTTAAACGGAAAGAACCTCGGGCGACCAACTGCCCAAGGCCTCGTCGCCTCGAATGACGCGCTCAGTCTATACGAGACACTATGGCGCGGTGAGCCCCCTGGAGGAGGCCTGCGCGAGCTGTCCGCGCCCGGCCCCCGCCCGGCAGGTCGCGAAGTCGACGCCCAAAGGTGTGCGCCGGGGGCTGCGGCTGCCCCCGGCGCACCTGCAAGCGGCCGGAGCCGGGGCGGACCGCCCCGGCGGATTACTGCCTAGACGTCGAAGAACGTCCTCGAGGCATCAGGGACGGACGTGCTGACGTTGTTCGTCGTGTCCGTGAGGACGATGTTGGTGTAGGTAACGGCGGCCAGGACGCGCCGCTGCCCGGACGGGCAAGTGAACTGCGGCGCAAGCAGCGGTCCGGTAGCGAGGCTGGCCACGACCCGGCCGTTCTTGGGCTCGAACGAACCGCCCCCGCTGACCTGCCCCTCGAACGCCTCCTTGTTGGCGGCCTGCGGGTGCTTGCCACCCCGGTTGAGGCAGGCGTACAGGGCGGTGGCGTCGGCAGTGAGGGTGTAGTCGATGTTCTCGTTGCCGAGACCACGCTCGTCGAAGTTGACGACAAGGGCGCCGTCGTTGTTCACGCTCGATGTGGCCGCGTGGAACTTGGGTGCGCCCGCAAGCGCGACGGCCGCAACGGCCAGCATCGCGACCAGTGCCGCTGTTGCCACTACCATGATGCGTACGGGCTTTCTCATAATGTCCTCCGTTCCTCAGGGCCTGCGCCCTCGCGGGCGCGAAGGCCCGGTGGGGTGCCGAAGCAGCCTGATCCTCCGCCCCAGAGTGGTGGGGCGGAGACTGCCCGGCTCCGGCCGGTCGAGTGTGGACCTCTCGTTTCGCG
>JBOHAJ010000357.1:0-7366 GCA_050697715.1 Gaiellaceae bacterium | reverse complement strand
TCTCAAGCGCGCGCCGTCAGCCCGGCGAGCCCACTTGGCTTCGCCGACGAGGACGGCGGCGCGACGCCGTCCGGCGAGTGCCACTGCGTCAATCTCGACGGCCGGGTCGGATCGAGTCCAGAACGGGCCGATCGCGACTATCTCCTCGCCGAGCTCACCGCGCTCCGCGCGGCGCCTGAGGTGCAGGCGGAACGCCTCCTCCCAGATCGGGCCGAGATGGTCATCGAGCTGCTGAACGAGCACCGGAAGGATGGTCTCGCCGAGACCCCGGTCGATCTCCGGCTTGTACCGGTCGACAACCTTGAGCCAGAAGGCGAGGAAGTTGTCGGCAACCCGATAGATCCGCTGGCGGGTTCGCCGCGCGTCCTCGGTCACGGGAGTGAGCCGCTCGACGACCCGAAGCTCGACGAGTCTCTCCAGAGTTCTCGCGGGCTCGGCGCGCACCGCCTGGGCGATCTCGCTGTAAGTCGTTCGACCGTTCGCGATCACGTAGACGACCTGGCGGCCGAGGTCTCCAGCTTCGAGGTCGGTTGCCAGAGTCAGCTCGCCCGCGGTCAGCAGTAGCCCGCCGGGAGTGCAGACGAGCCGCCTGAGATTCTCACGGACGCTTTCCTGTTGATCCCAGCGCTCGAGGTAGAGCGGTACTCCCCCGACGAGCCCCCAAACAAGGGCGCGATCCTCCGGCGAGAGCCGGCTAAGCATCCGGGCTGCTTCATGGGGCCGGAACGGATGAATGAGCAGCGCAAGGTCGATCCGGCCGAAGAGCGGCGCCCGCTCTTCCTGCGCTGCCTCCATCGTCCGCACGGCGGAGCCGCAAAGAAGGATCCGCAGCTTCGTGCTCGACTGCACCCGATCCCAAATCGCTCGTAGAATCCCTGCAACTTCCGGGGCGGTCTTCATGAGCTCTGGGAACTCATCCAGCACCACGAGGACGCGCCGCCGCTCGGCTGCGGCCGCGAGCACCTCGAACGCCTCCGTCCAATCGACGAAAGGACGTGCCTCGAGGTCCCGAAAAGCTCCACCGACAAGGGGAGCGCTCAGGCGCGAGATGAGCTCTAGCTCGTGGGCGGCCGGACGGCCGGCCGCGGTGTGAAAGATGACGCGACGACCCTCTGCGAAATGCTGAAGAAGCGCAGTCTTCCCGACTCGCCGGCGTCCCCAGACCAGGCCCATTGCACCATGGGGCAACTCCCACCATCGGCTCAGCGCCGTAAGTTCTTCTTCACGATTGACGAACACGAGGCTAACTCCCCACTCGGGTAACTTACGTCTGTTGTAACTTACCTTACACGTAAGTTACCCGCAACGTTAGTTCTCGCGAGCTCAGCGGCGGCCGGCTCATTCAGGAAGCGAGTCCTACCGCTACTCCTCGAGCCCGTGCGCCATTCGCAGGGCCGTGATGTCGAGCCGGTCCTGATCCCGACCCGCCGCTTCCTTCATCGCAATCAGATCCTCGAGGCCGGCGATGAGGAGCGAAGCCCCGATCTCGTCGACGTACTCCTCGACGGCGTTCGTCCTGAGCTCTTCGTAGGAATCGAACGGCTCGACCCACTGCATCACGTCGAGCCTGCCGAACCGGGTATGCACGATCCAGTTCCCGCCGCCCTGGACGAGGCCCTCGAGTCCCCACTCGACGGGCATCTCCTCAGGGCGAGAGTCCTCCAGACCCTGCGGCTCGGCGTCCAGCTCTGCAAGCGCCTCCCAGAGCCTGGTCAGGTTCTGCTCGCCCGGCTTTGGGACGACGTCCACGCCCTTCGTCGCCCGCACGGCTCCGTGGAAGCCGAGGGCGAAGCCGCCGATCAGGACGAACTCGAGGTCGTGCGCGCGGAGGACTCGGAGCAGCTCGAAGAACCGCAGCGGCGGCGGCCGGTCAGGCTGCACGCTTCCTCCGGCGGCCGCGCCTTCCCGCGCCGTAGCTCGCCAGGGTCGTCACGGCGTAGCTGAGCTCCGCCGCATCGCGCAGCCGCTCAACAGGAGTGGAGTCGAGATACGTGCGGCGCAACTCGTGGGGAGGCGTGTTCGGCCGCAGGCTGGGCGGTGGGAGCCTCCGCTCGCCAAGCCTCCGGAAGGCCGCTGCCAGCACGCCCCGCACGGCGCCTTCCTCCTCCCGGAGGCCACGTACCTCGTCCATCAGGTCGAGGAACGCGCCGGCCTCGATCTCCTGGCGACCCCGTGGCCGCTGTACGACGGGGAGCTTGCCGGCTGCGATCCAGCGCTCGAGCGCCGCTACCGTGACGCCGAGGAGAGACGCGGCGCGGCGCTTCGGCACGCTCGGCCCGATCTCGCGCCGGAGCAGACGCTCAGCACGGCGCAGCCGCCGCGCCACGCGCTCGTCGCGAACGGCACGTGCTGCCTGCCGAATCTCTACCGCGACTTCGAGCGCGCGACCGACCCGTTCGGCTCTTGCCACGCACTTATGTTAGTGAAAAGCGGGCTTTTTCGCTAACAATAGACTGCGACTGGGAGACAGGCGAGGTTTGGCAGGTGCCCTGGTTCGGCGCGCTCCTTTGCGGTCGGGAGTGCCGCGGCCCTCTGACGGACGCGGCCGGTTTGGCCGTCTTGCGCCCGCGACTCTCCGAGGTCAGCATCGAGACGTGTTCTGGCGCCGGCCTCAGCCCGCACCCGAGCTTCCTCTGAGTCGGGACGACGTGCTCGCAATTTTCATGGCGCTGTCCGACATCAAGAGGTGGACGCTCGACATCCTCGCTATCCTCGAGGAAGAGGAGGACGATGAGTCGTAAGCGGGACTGGCACCCCCCTTGGATGACCGCCGAGGAGTGGGCCGAGTGGGACGCCGGCGCGGACGAGCGCGGGCGGCAGCTCCACGAGCGCATCAAGCGGCTTCAGAAGGAGCTCGAGGAGAGGAATCGGGCTGCCCAGCAGCAGCCACAGCGGCGCCGTCGGCGCCTCTTCGGCCTCCGCTAAGACTGTTCTCGACCCCTCACGGCACGAGCCCGAACACGGTCGCGGGCGACCCTGAGCCGCCCTCGTTTCTGACGCCGCCCACGACGATCCAGCCGCCGTTCGGGGGCATCTGCTCGAGGCCGGCCATGTCCTCGATGTGGATGCGGTGGCCACGCAGGAGGAGCGTGTTCGTCGCAAACGTCTCGTCGATGCCCGGGTCGACGCCGAGCGTGTCGATGCCGAGCCCGCCGAGGTCGCGCTTCTCGATCAGCCACTCGGTCGCCTCCACCGAGATGCCCGGGAAGTGGAGGACGCCGTCCGCGTCCGCGTTCAGGAACGCCTCCGGGTCGTCCCAGCGCTCCTGCCAGCCCGTCCACATGACCACCATCGCGTTCTCGGGGATGCGGCCGTGCCGGCGCTCGAAGCGCCGCAGGTCGCGCACGGTCAGCGCGTAGTCGGCATCAGCGGCCGACTGCTTCCGCGCGTCTACGACCACCGCCGGGTGGAAGAAGTCCTGCGGGGCCATGTCCTCGGCGCAGCGCTTGCCGAGGTTGAAGTGGCACGGCGAGCCCCAGTGCGTGCCCGAGTGCTCGCCGATCGTCATCTTGTTCAGCCGGAAGCCGTCCTGTTCGACGGTGAAGAGCGTCTCCAGCTCGAACTCCGGGTCGCCCGGGAAGATGGGCATGCCGACGGTGTTGACATGGCTCAGGTAGACGACCTTGCTGAAGCCGAGCGGGCCCGCGGAGCGCGGCTCGGCCGACGCCTCCGCCCCGCCTCCGGCAAACACGAAGCCCGCGCCGGCGGCTGCGGCCGTCAGGGAGGAGAGCAGGACCACGCGAAGCGCACGTCTCATGTCGAACTCCTTTCCGTCGTGATTAGAGGGCGCCGCGCGCCTTCTCGAGGTCGTCGCCGCTGACGATGAGCCGGGTGCTCGTCCCCAGGTAGGCGAGGTCGAGGTTGACACCCGCGGCCGCGATGCGGGTAAGGACATCGGCGGCCGCGCCGGGCCGGTCCTGGAGCTCGACCACGAGCACGTCGCGCTCGCTGCTCACCTCGTAGCCGGCCTTCTCGAGCGCGCGCCGGGCGCCGGCCGCGTCCTCGACGAGCACCTGGAAGCGGGCTTCGCCGTCGGCCCGCAGGGCGCAGCAGCCCTCGATGTTTATCCCGGCGCCCCCGAGCGCCTCGCAGGCGCCGGCGAGCGCGCCGGGCTGGTCCTCCAGCGTCACCGTGAGATCCTTCGCCATGGCTCCCCTCCTTTCGCGGTTCCGCCGCTCTCATACGCCCGCCCGGGCGCGATGTCAACGCGGGGCTTCACTCCCGTGCCCCTTGTGCCGATGAGACCTAAGCGCATGTCCCAGAACGGCGGCGACAAGAACCAGGCGCTCGCGGAAGCGCTGGCCACGACCGACGTGCTCCGGCGCGTGGCCGGCACCGTCGCCATCCACCTCTACGAGATGGAGTACCGCGCCGACGGGACGTACCACTGCAACACCTTCATCGGCGAGGGGCTGGAGAGCCTCCTCGGCCCGCTCCCCGAAGACCGCACGCCCGAGGAGGCCTGGGAGGACGCCGTCCACCAGGACGACCGCGAGGGCTACGAGGCCGTCTGGGAGCTGCTCGAGCGCGGCGAGCCTGCCGAGATCGAGTACCGGCTCGTCGGCTACGACGGGCGCACGCGCTGGGTGTGGGACCGCATGCGTCCCCGCCGGGCGGAGGACGGCCGGCTGCACGTGGACGGCATCGTGGCCGACATCACCGAGCGCCGGCGGGCGGCAGACGAGCTCGCGCAGGCCCAGCGGCACCTGGCACACATCGCCTACCACGACGGGCTCACCGGCCTCCCCAACCGGATCTCCTTCCAGGAGCGGCTCGAGTTTGTGCTCGCGCGTTGCACGAAGGAACGCTGCGCCGCCGCCGTCCTCTTCATCGACCTCGACAACTTCAAGCTCATCAACGACGGCTTCGGGCACGCGGCCGGCGACGAGCTCCTTCGCGCCGTCGCGGCACGGCTACGGCGGGCCACCCGGGGCAGCGACGTCGTTGCGCGCCAGGGCGGAGACGAGTTCCTCATTCTCATCGCTGACATCGAGGGGGACGGCGATGCGCCGACCCCCGACGACGCCCGCCGGGCCGCCGAGACGGTCGCCCACAAGGTCCGCCACATCCTCCAGGCGCCGTTCGTCGTCTCGGGGGTCGAGATCTTCGTCAGCGCGAGCACCGGGATTAGCCTCTACCCCCTCGACGCCCGGGACACGGAGACGCTCCTAAAGCACGCCGACGCGGCCATGTACCGGGCGAAGGACGCCGGGCGTGACACGTACGAGCTCTACGCCGTCGGGCAGGACAACGCCTTCACGCAACTCTCGATGGCGGGGCGGCTACGCGGCGCTGTCGACGCCGAGGACGGCCTCGTGCTCCACTACCAGCCGCTCGTCCGCCTCGAAACGGGCGAGTTCGTCGGCGTCGAGGCCCTCATTCGCTGGCAGGACGGCGAGCGGCTCGTCCCTCCGGCCGAATTCCTGCCCCTCGCCGAGCGCACCGGTCTCATGGGACGCCTGAGCGACTGGGTGATCGCGCAGGCGTGCCGCCAGGCGACCGCGTGGCGCGACGCTGGGCTCGACCTCTACGTCTCGGTGAACCTCCCGCCCTCGTTCTGGCAGCCGACGGCCATGCGCCACGTGCTGACCACGATCGAGTCGTTCGGGCTCAACCCGGACCGGCTCATGATCGAGATCACCGAGTCGGCCATGATGGTGGAGACGCGGCGCAACATGGAAACCGTGCTCGCCGAGCTCCACCGGCGAGGGCTTCGGCTCGCCATCGACGACTTCGGCAGCGGTCACTCTTCGCTCAGCCGGCTCAACCAGATGTGGGTGAGCACGCTGAAGATCGACCGCTCGTTCGTCCAGGGCCTCCCGGACGACGAGAACACCGCCGTGCTCGTCTCCTCCATCGTCCAGCTCACGCGCAACCTGGGCCTCGAGCCGCTCGCCGAGGGGATCGAGACCGAGGAGCAGCGGCAGTTCTTTCTCGCGCACGGCTGCGGGCTCGGGCAGGGCTTCCACTTCAGCCGGCCGGTGCCCGCGGAGGAGATCGAGGCGCTCTACCGGGCGTCGCGCGTTTCCGAGTCGGCGGCCTAGCCGGACGCGGCCGCGACGGCCGTCTTGCGGGACGGCCTGCAACGGGCGAGCATGGGTTGATGCTCTGGCGCCGCCCTCAGCCCGCTCCCGAGTTCCCAATCTCGCACGACGAGGTGATGGAGATCTTCGACGCGCTCTCCGACATCAAGGCGTGGACGAAAGACATTCTCAGTATCCTCAAGGACGAGGACGAAGATGAGCCGTAAGCGTGACTGGCATCCGCCCTGGATGACTGCCGAGGAATGGGCCGAGTGGGAGGCGGGGAGCAACGCGCGCTCGCGCCGCCTCTACGAGCTCGCCAAGAAGGGTCAGGAAGAGCGCGACGCGAGGGAGCGTGAGCGCGAGGCCAGGGAACGCGAGGCCGAGGAGCGCCGCGCCCGGCGCCGCCGCTTCCTCTTCTTCCGCTAGCCCTCTGAGCTCGAGCCGCGCGCGCCCTTGGGCGGCGTCCTGCGCCGCAACCAGTCCGCGAGGTGGTCGGCGCCCATGATCCAGACGCCGTCGCGGCGGTGGGGCTCGTCGTCCCGCAGGGCGAGGCAGAGCACGGGCGTGACCCAGCCGCCGACCTCGCCGTGGAGCCAGGCGGCGTGGTGGCGGGCCCGGCTGAGATGCTCGAGCCGGTAGGCGCGGTTCCGCACCTCGACCAGGTACGCGCCGGACGTGCCCTGTACGACGGTGCCGATCCGCCGGCCGTGGCCGTTCAGGAAGTCGTGCTCGACCGTCCAGCCCTCCTTGGCGAGGGCGTCGAGCGAGCGGCGCACGGGCTCGTCGTCCGGGGTGAGGCCGAGCTTCTCGTTTCCGGCGGCGACCGCTTCGGCGACGTCGTCGCGGTAGAGGAGGAGGACGATGGCGGCGAGCGCGAGGACCGTGGTGACGCCCTGGTCACGGTCGACCCAGCCACTTGCCACGGCCGTGATGACGACGGCGTCCACCGCCAGGAAGGCGAGCGCGAACGCGACCGCGTCGTAGGTTGCGCGCTTCGGAGACGCCCTACCAGCCGACATGCATCCTCTATCGGCCGCATGCGCCCATCTTTTGAGAGCGGCTTTTAGGCCCCGACGGCGAGCGGAACCAGCTCGAAGCGGTCGACGTCCACGAGGCCGCGGTCCGTGATCTTCAGGTGGGGGATCACCGAGAGGCCCAGGAAGGCGAGTGTCAGGAACGGCGTCGCGCCCGACCAGCCGAGCTGCGCCGCCGCCTCGTTGCACGCCCGGCTCTGCGCGACGACGCGGTCGAGCGGTGCGTCCGAAAGCAGCCCCGCGATGGGGAGCGGGCACTCGGCCGTGACGCGGCCTCCGTCGATTGCCACGATGCCGCCGCCGAGC
>JBOHAJ010000356.1:0-5160 GCA_050697715.1 Gaiellaceae bacterium | reverse complement strand
GCGAACGAGCTCGGACCCGGGCGGCCGAGCGAACCGGGACGCGGGTGATCGCGAGGCCGCGGCGGGCGGCGTGCTCGCCGAGACCGCGAGGGCCTTCCCCGACGAGACCCAGCGCGAGTCGGCGCCGGCGACATCGGTTGTCGTCGAGGAGCCCCAGGACGTGCCGCTCTCGGTCGGCCTGATCGCGCTCGCGCTCGCCGGCCTGGCCTTCGCAGGCATCGTCGGAGGCGTGACAACCCACGTCCTGGGGAGCCGTGTCCGCTCGGCCGACTAGCCTCGGCAGCTTCGGAGACTAGGCTCGCGCTCCGGCGACCTCGGCGGCAAGACGGGCGACCTCGGTCGGGTTCGTGCCGACGCGAACACCGTGCGCTTCGAGCGCCTCCTTCTTCGCCTGGGCCGTGCCGGCGCTTCCCGAGATGATCGCGCCCGCGTGCCCCATCGTCTTTCCCGGAGGAGCGGTGAAGCCCGCGATGTAGGCCACCACCGGCGTCGTCATCTCGGACTCGATGAACTCGGCCGCCTTCTCCTCCTCGGCGCCGCCGATCTCCCCGACCATGACGACCAACTCCGTCTCGGGGTCGGCCTCGAAGCGCGCGAGCACGTCGACGAACGACGACCCGACGACGGGGTCCCCCCCAATTCCGACGATAGTCGATTGCCCGATACCGAACTGTGTCAGCTCGTGCCCGATCTGGTACGTGAGCGTGCCGGATCGGCTGACGAGCCCGACCGCGCCCTCGCTGAAGATCTCCGCCGGGATGATCCCCACGTTCGCCTTCCCGGGCGAGAGGACGCCCGGACAGTTGGGGCCGACGAGCGTCACTCCTCGCGGGCGGACGTAGTTGTAGACACGCAGCATGTCGTGGGCGGGTATGCCCTCGGTGATGCAGATGATCGTCCCGATCCCTGCGTCCACCGCCTCGTAGATCGCGTCGGCCGCGAAGCGCGCCGGCACGAAGACCATCGCCGTATTCGGCGCAGTCTCGGTCGTCGCCTCGCGCACGGAGTCGAAGACGGGGACGCCCTCGACCTCCTCGCCGCCCTTCCCCGGCGTCACGCCGGCCACGACGTTCGTCCCATAGGCCTTGTTCCGGGTGGCGTGGAAGGAGCCCTCGCGCCCGGTGATGCCCTGGACGACGAGCCGCGTCGAGCCGTCGACGATGATCGCCATTACGCCTTGACCCCCCGAAGCGCGATCCGTTCGAGCCGGATGGTGTCGCCCTCGATCCGATCACCCAGCAGCTGCCGCACTCGCTCCGCCTCCTCACCCGTGCAGCCTGCCCGCTCCAGCCAGGGCCCCAGCAGGATCGGTTTGTCGAAGGTGCGCAGCTCCTCGATCCGTAGCCCCGCTCCGACGTAGAGATCGCGCCACTCGGCCTCCGTGTAGTTGCGGACGTGCGAAGGATCCCGCAGGCGGTCGGCTTCCTCGGCCCGCTCGTCCAGCAAGAGGTTGTCCACGAGGAGGACGCGGTCGCGGCTCACCCGCGCCAGCTCGCGCACGGCCGCCGCGACGTCCTCGAAGTGATGGGCAGCCACGCGGCAGGCGACCACGTCGAAGCTCCCGTCCGCGAAGGGGAGGTCCTCGGCGCGGCAGACCACGTCCGGCCGCATGCCCGGCGCGGGATCCGAGCTGACGACCTCGAGCCCCGCCTCACGAAGACGCCGGGCCACGTGCCCGCCGCCGGTGGCCACGTCGAGGGCCGTCCGCGCGCCGGCCGCCCACGCGACCAGCAGGTCGAGATCCGGCCCCTCCCGGTGGGCCTCGCTCGTGCGGTAGGCCCCGGCACGCTCGCTCCAGAGATTCGCGCTTGCGCGAATCTCTTCAGATTCTCGCGGCGAAGCCGCGCGAAACCCTTGAGAGAAATGAGCTCCGCTCATTTCTCTGCCAGCTCCACGACGCGCTCCGCGGCCAACAACATCGTCTCCTCCACGTACACGTTGTCGGACGAGGTCTCGACGAGCAGCTTCCGCCCCTCCTCCGCGTTCGTGCCGTCGAGGCGGACCACGATCGGGTGCTCGATCGTCATGCGCTCGAGAGCCTCGAGGATGCCGCGCGCCACCTCGTCGCAGCGCGTGATGCCACCGAAGATGTTGAAGAGGATCGCGCGCACGTCGGGGTCGGAGGTGATGACCTCGAGCGCGTCCACCACTCCCTCGGCGCGGCCGCCTCCACCGAGGTCGCAGAAGTTCGCCGGCCGGCCGCCTACCTGGGCGACGACGTCGAGCGTGGACATAACGAGCCCGGCTCCATTCCCGAGAATCCCGACGTCGCCGTCGAGCTTGACGTAGGTGACGTCCTTCTCGCGCGCGAGCCGCTCACGCGGATCGGCGGCCTCGACGTCGCGCATCTCCGCCACATCCGCGTGACGAAAGAGCGCGTTGTCGTCGACGGTGAACTTGGAGTCGAGCGCCTTCAGCTCGCCCGTCGGCGTGACGATGAGCGGGTTGATCTCGCAGAGCATCCCATCGCACTCGACGAACGTCTCGTAGAGTCGATCGACGAGCCCGAGCAGCTGCTTGCGCTCGTCGGGATCGGTGATGCCCGCCCGGAACGAGAGCCAGCGGCCCTGGTAGGGCTGGTACCCGACCAGTGGGTCGACATGGAGCCTCGCGATCGCGTCGGGGTCCCGCTCGGCCACCTCCTCGATGTCCACGCCCCCCTCTGTCGTGAACATGAAGAGCGGCTTCTTCTCCCCGCGATCGAAGGTGACCGAGAGGTAGTACTCCTTGGCGATGTCCGATGCTTTCTCGGCCCAGAGCCGGCGCACGACGTGGCCGCGGATGTCCATGCCGAGGATGGCGCTTGCGTGCTCCTCGGCCTCTTCAGGGGTGTCCGCGAGCTTGATCCCGCCCGCCTTGCCCCGCCCGCCCGTCAGCACCTGGGCCTTGACGACCATCTGGCCTCCGAGCTCTTCGGCCGCAGCGCGGGCCTCCTCGGGCGTCGTCACGAGCCGCCCCTCGGAGACAGGGATCCCGAAGCGCGCGAAGAGCTGCTTCCCCTGGTACTCGTAGAGGTCCACGGCCGCGCGAGTCTAGTGCCCCTTCCGGTGGTGCTGTCGAGCTTCTGGGTCGCGAGCATCAAGCCAGAGGGCGCACTCGGCCGCAGCCAAGGCTGGACGCCTTGGCAAGGGCGAGGGTGGACTCCGGCGCCGCGTGATCGCGGGTCAGAAGCCGGCGAGTATCGGCGGAAGGGGCACAGCCAAACCCCCGTTCGAGCGATGAGACGCCCGCTCGATCGGGCGATGGTGAGCCTGAGGTGGGCTCGTGAGGCTCGTCAACGTGCTGGTGAAGGTGCTCGTGGTCGCCGGGGTCGCCGGGGGAATGCTCGGCGGCGCGGCGGCGCTCGGCAGCACGCTCTTCGAGGCCCCGCCGCACGACGCGGCTGAGTTCGCCGAGCGCGTCGAAGCGGGCAGCACCCACTGGGACGACATCGAGACGACCGAGGTGAAAGGCGCCGTCGCCGGGAGGAAGCAGCGTCGGACACCCGCCGAGCGTCGCTACGTCCGCGAGCTCAACTCGCTCTGCCGCCGAGGCGGCCTGCGCCTGGAGCCTCCGAAGACGCAGGCAGCCGCTGTGCGCTTTCTCGAGCAATTGGCCGTCACGATCGGAGCCCAGATGGACGCTCTCCCAGCACTGCGGCCGCCCCGGTCATATCGAGACGAAGCGGCCAGGCTGGTCAGACTCGGCCGTTCCAACGCGCGAGTCCTGGACGAGGCCGCCGATGCGGTGCGCCGAGACGACGCCCGTGCGTACCAGGCGATCAAGGCGAAAGGTGCGAGGCTCGACGCGAGGATGCTCGCGATCTACCGCCGCCTCGGCGCCGGGGCCTGCACCGGCGGCTGAGCGAGCCCGGCCGCCGTCCGGGCAGCGCCTGCTCGACCCCACGCTCTTACCGGCGTCACCCTGCGTTCGCCAGGTGGGCCTTTCGGGCATACAGACGGACGCTGTAGCGTTTCCCCGACCGACCCAAAGGAGGACGCGATGTCGACACTGCGCGACGACGAGATCAGGACGTCGACCGGAGACACGAAGAGCTACCAGCAGGCGGACGCCGACGCGGACGACACCGACGCGGACGACGCGGACACGAGCGATTCGGACACGAGCGACTCCGACGCGGACGACACGGACGCGTAGCCCGGCCGGGGCGCTCGACCGCTGCGTCGGGCCCGTCCCGGCGGAGCGGTTCCTGGCCGAGTACTTCGAACAGCAGCCGCTCGTCGTCCCCCGGGAGGAGGCAGGCCGCTTCGCGGACCTCCTCTCCGAGGCGGACGTCGAGCGGCTCGTCTGCTCGACCGGCATCCGCTACCCAGCCTTCCGGCTGGTCCGCGAGGGCGCGCAGCTCGGCGTCTCCGAGTACACCGTCGACGTGCCCTGGCGGCCGCCCTTCACGAAGGCTGCCGACGTTTCCCGCGTCCTGGCCGAGTGGGAGTCGGGCGCGACGATCGTCCTCCAGGCGCTGCACCTGAACTGGCGCCCGCTCGCCGTCTTCTGCCGACAGCTCGAGCGCGACCTCGGCCACCCGGTGCAGACGAACGCCTACTACACGCCGAGGCGCTCGCAGGGCTTCGCCGTCCACCACGACACGCACGAGGTCCTCGTGCTCCAGTGCGCCGGCGAGAAGCGCTGGCTCGTCTACGCGCCCGTGCTCGAGCTCCCGCTGAAGCACCAGCGCTACCGAAAGGACCTCGGCGGGCCGGCCGAGCCCGTGCTGGATCTCACGCTGCGGGCCGGGGATACGCTCTACCTTCCGCGCGGGTGGCTGCACGAGGCCGTCACGTCGGAGAGCGACTCGCTCCACCTGACGGTGGGGATCAACGTGTACACGTGGGTGGACGCGTTCAAGGACGCGCTCACCGAGTGCGAGGGCGAGCTCGGCTTCCGACGCTCGGTGCCCGAGGACGGGGAGGGCGCGGAGGGGCTGGTCGAGCGGGTACGCGCGCGCCTTCGCCCGGAAGCGGTCGCGCGCCGCCGGCGCCGGCGCTTTGTCTCCACCCGCAAGCCCGTGCTGGTGGGGCAGCTCAGCCAGCTCCGCGCGCTCGAGGGACTGACACTCGAGACGCCCGTCGAGCGCAGGTCTACGGTGATCGCGGACATCGACGAGGAGGACGGGGCCGTCGCGCTCTTCTTCGAGGGTCGGACGGTCCACTTCCCCGCGGA
>JBOHAJ010000355.1:0-3242 GCA_050697715.1 Gaiellaceae bacterium | reverse complement strand
GCATAGCGCGAACCGGCCCGGCGGCCGAGGCGGGCTCCCGCAAGCGGCACCGCGGCGGCGAGAAGGTAGCCGACAGCGGGCAGGGCAGCGAGCGCCGCCGTGCCCACCGCGGCGGCCGGCAGCGCCTGCAGCGTGAGCCGGGCGAGCCCGAAACGGGCGAGGAGGGCGGCGCCCGCGAAGGCGGCGAGCGCCCACCAGGCGAGCGCGAGCGCCGTGATCACCGCCGCCCCGGCCAGCCCGGTCAGCGCGAGCACGGCCAGCACCGCGCTCCGCCGGGCCCCCACCGCAGCCGCACCGTCGGCGGCGCCCAGCCCGAGCACCACGCCCAAGAGATACCAGTCCAACAGTCCGTCCAACGGAGCCAGTCTAGCCTTCGAGTATTCTCGCGCCATCGATCTCGGCAACCTCTTCACGGTCCTCATCTTCTTCCTGCTCGTCGTCCCGGTCGTCGGCCGGCGCCTGGTGGCGGCGCGGCGCGTGCGGGCGCTCTCGGCTTTCCAGCGGACTCGCGGGACTCGCGTGATCGCCATGATCCACCGCCAGGAGACGATCGGTTTCCTGGGCGTCCCCCTCTTCCGCTACATCGACATCGACGACTCGGAAGCGGTTCTGCGGGCGATCCGCCTGACGCCCGACGAGACGCCGCTCGACGTCCTCCTCCACACGCCGGGCGGGCTGGTGCTGGCCTCGGAGCAGATCGCGCGCGCGCTCAAGGGACATCCGGCGAAGGTGACGGTGCTCGTGCCGCACTACGCGATGTCGGGCGGGACGCTGATCGCGCTCGCCGCCGACGAGATCGTCATGGACGAGGCCGCCGTCCTTGGGCCGGTCGACCCGCAGCTCGGCGACATGCCCGCCGCCTCGCTCGTCCGCGTGGTCGCGAAGAAGCCCCTCGAGCGGCTCGACGACCGCACGCTCGTCCTGGCGGACGTGGCCGAGAAGGCCCTCCGGCACATGAAGGAGGTCGTGCGCGAGCTCGTGACCGAGCGCACGGGAGCAGAAGGGGCCGACACCCTCGCGGAGGAGCTCGCCGGCGGCCACTACACGCACGACGACCCGATCACGGTCGAGGAGGCACGGTCGCTCGGCCTGCCTGTCGCCGTCGGCCTGCCGCGCGAGACGTACGAGCTGATGGAGCTCTTCCCACAGGAGGGGCGGCGGCGCCCCAGCGTTCAGTACGTCCCGCTGCCGTTGCCGCCGGCGCAGGCGCCTCGTCGAGCGCGGGACTAGAGCCGCTGCAGGGGCACACAAGGGGTCTCAGTACCTCACCGAATACCGCTGGAATCCGTTTCCAGCTGCGGGCACGCGGGAACACTTCCGGCGAAGCGGCACCCCCGAGGAGGTGGACATCCGCCCGTGTCCTGCAACGATAGACTTCTGCTGCTCTTCTTCACGGCCGAGCGCTCGGGCCCCGCCCGACGAATGGAGAGCCTGCTCGCCCACGTGGCCCGGAAGGAGCGTGGGCGCCTGCGCATCTCGCTCGTGGACGTGGACAAGTCACCCGAGCTGGCCGAGAAGCTGAGCATCTCCGACATCCCGACGTTGATTCTCGTACAGGATCGCCGGCCGGTCGCCCGCCTCGAGGGACGCGCGAGCGCGCCCCAGATCGAGCGGATGATCGCGCCTTACCTCCCGGCTGCGGAGGGCGAGCCCGTGCCCGTCTGAGCTCCGAACCCCCTCGCGAGACGGGGCGGGCCGGAGCCCGCCCCGTTCGCGTTCCGCGGGAGCAAGAGCCAGCCGGGCACGGGATCGAGGGCAGGGAGCCATCCGGCACCGGCTCCCCATTCGTATTAGGGTCACTCGGAATCCTGGGACCCTAGGGGAAGGAGAATCATGCGGACGTTCCTCATCACATTGGTCGTTGTGACGGTCGGCCTCGTGGCCGTACCGGCGCTGGCGGACGATGGCGGCCGGCCGTTCACCACGGCGCTCACGGGGGCGGCGGAGGCGCCCGGGCCGGGCGACCCCAACGCCAGCGGCACCGCGTCGCTAAGGCTCAACCCCGGCCAGGGAGAGGTCTGCTTCGACCTCAGCTGGGCTGACATCGATGGAGAAGTCTTCGCGGCGCACATCCACGTGGCTCCGGCCGGGTCGCCGGGACCCATCGTGGTTCCGCTCTTCACCGGCTCGTTCGTCGGAACAGGCAACCTGAGCGATTGCGTCGAAGGAGTCGACCGCGGCCTCATCCGGGTGATTATTCAGAACCCCGAGGCCTACTACGTCAACGTCCACAGTAGGCCGAACTTCCCCGGCGGCGCAATTCGCGGTCAGCTGAGCAGGTAGGCGGGCCATTCATACACTGAACGGGGCGGGCCTGCGCCCGCCCCGTTCGCGTTCCGCAGGCGCGGAGGCTCAGCCTCTCGCGATCTGACCCCGGATCTCGCCCAGCGGGTACGTCGGCGTGTGCACGTTTGCATAGGCGGCACCGGCCCGCATCGCCCGGACGAGCTCGGCGAACTCGCCGGCCGTGATCCCCTGACCGGCCGGACCGATCACGTCGGCCGCGACGATGGTTCCGGTGACCGTCCCCGCGGTCGCGGGGCAGTCGTCCTTGCCGCCGCCGCCGCAGAGGAAGGCGATGACGCCGCCTGCCACGGCCCTCTGGCCGAGGTGGATGTGCGCGAACAAGGCATCGCCGCCCTCCAGCCCGGAGTAGGTGAGCCGATAGGAAAGCGCCCCGTTCTCGAGCTCGGCCCTGAACGTGCCGCGCCCTGTCGTCGAGAGCGTGAGCGGCAGCTCCTGGTAGCTGGTCAGCCGCGCCTGGAAGTCGTCGTCGTTGCCGTTCGCAAGCGCCGACGCCCCCACGACGCCCAGCGCGGCCAGCACGGCCACGGCTGTCAGAAAGATGACCTTGCGCATGGTCCTCCCTTCTCCCCCAATGACAGAGACCTCGCCTTCTATACGCACGCCGCGAGCGTGCGGATCTAGACGCTTGACCGGCAATTCCGGCACCGCCGGCTGACGCCCGAGACGCGGCGCCGCTCGCCGCGCTCG
This sequence comes from Gaiellaceae bacterium, assembly GCA_050697715.1. Classification (GTDB taxonomy): domain Bacteria; phylum Actinomycetota; class Thermoleophilia; order Gaiellales; family Gaiellaceae; genus DASQWP01. The sequence continues at coordinate 248 of JBOHAJ010000355.1, read as the reverse complement.
GCCTTGCACGTACTACCGGTACGCGCTGCGGCCGATCACGACGACCGGCTTGGTCTCGGCCGCCCCCCGACGGCACCCCAATCACCGATCAAACGTCGGGCGCCTCGAGACGGCCGATGACGACCGCGAGGAACTCGCTCGCGCGCGCGCCGTCGACGACGCGGTGGTCGAACGTGCAGGAGAGCCAGCCGATCTCGCGCACGACGACCTCGCCGTCGCGCACGACGGGGCGGGGCGCGATCCGGTGG
>JBOHAJ010000354.1:0-8602 GCA_050697715.1 Gaiellaceae bacterium | reverse complement strand
TCACCTGCACGCTCGTGGGCGACGGTCCCGACCGCGCGGCGTTGGTGCGGCGTATCGCCGCCGCGGGGCTCGAGGGTCGCGTGGCACTCGCCGGTCGCCGTACGCGGGGCGAAGTCGCCGAGCTTCTCAGCCGCGCGCACGTCCTCGTCTCTCCCAGCGTCCCAACCGCGGAGGGAAAGCGTGAAGGGATTCCGGTCGTTCTCATGGAGGCGATGGCGAGCGGCGTCCCGGTCGTCGCCAGCGGCATCTCCGGGATCCCCGAGCTGGTCGCGGACGGAGAGAGCGGCCTCCTCGTGCCGCCGCGCGACCCGCGCGCGCTCGCCGCCGCGTTGCGGCGCCTCCACGACGACCGGGCCCTGCGCGAGCGGCTCGCGCTCGCCGGGCGCAAGAAGGTCGTGCGCGAGTTCGACGTCCGCAAGAGCGCAGCGGAGCTCGTCGGCCGCTTCCGTCTCCACGCAGGGGTGCCTGCGTGAGGCGGCTCCTCTTCTGGTCGGCGACGGGGGCGCTCGCGTGGACGTACGTTCTCTTTCCGCTGCTCGTCCTTCTCCGCGGGGCTCTGCGCCCGCGGCCGCACCGAACGGCGGAGATCACGCCCTCGGCGACGCTGGTTATCGCCGCCCACAACGAGGCGGGGAGCATCGGCGCCAGGCTCGAGAACCTGCTCTCGCTCGACTACCCCGAGGACCGGCTCGAGGTCGTGGTCGCCTCCGACGGCTCCGACGACGGCACGGACGACATCGTGCGCGGGTACGGCGAGCGGGGCGTTCGACTTCTCTCTCTCGCGCGCGTGGGGAAGGCGGCGGCCCTCAACGCCGCCGTCGCCGAGGCGGGAGGGGAGATCCTCGTCTTCTCGGACGCGAACTCGATCTACGCCCCCGACGCGCTCCGCGCCGTCGTCCGCCCGTTCGCCGACCCGGAGGTGGGGGGCGTGGCGGGAGACCAGCGCTACCTGGACGGCGACGGCACCGACGCCATCGCGTCCGGCGAGCAGCGCTACTGGAGCTTTGACCGCATGCTGAAGAGGGCGGAGTCGAGCGCCGGGAACGCCATCTCGGCGACCGGCGCGATCTACGCGGTCCGCCGTCCGCTCTTCCGCCCCGTCCCCGCGGGCGTGACGGACGACTTCTACACCTCGACGGGCGTGATCGGCCAGGGCCACCGGCTCGTCTTCGCCCCCGACGCCGTCGCCTACGAGCCGGTCGCGAAGACGGGCGAGATCGAGTTCGGGCGCAAGGTGCGGGTGATCACGCGCGGGCTCCGGGGCGTGCTCCTGCGGCGCGAGCTCCTCGATCCGCGCCGCCACGGCTTCTACGCGCTCCAACTCCTGACGCACAAGCTCCTGCGCCGCACCATGGTCTTCCCGCTCGCGCTCACGGCGCTGACGAGCCCTCTCCTCTGGCGCCACGGTCGCGTGTACCGTGCGGCGACCGTCGCCCAGGCTGCGCTCTACGGCCTCGGCGGGGCCGGCATCCTGCTCGCGCGGCGGCCGCTCGGGCGCCGTAAGGTGTTCGTGTTCCCTGCCTTCTTCTGCTTCATCAACGCCGCCTCGCTCCAGGCGACGTGGAACCTCCTCCGCGGCCACAGCATCGACAGGTGGGAGCCGCAGCGGCCGCCGGTCCCGGAGCCCGCGGAGCCGCCCCAGACGGCGGCACCGACGGCAACGGGAGGGACAGGCTGATGTCGCCCGTCACGCGGGACCGGCTCGACCGGCTGGGCGCGGAGCTCGCGCGCCTCCGCGGCGACCCCGCCGCTCCGCCCGACGGAAGCATCGTCATCCCCGTGAACGCCCAGGCCGACCTGAAGAACATCCTCGTCGTGCTCGGCGACGTCGTCCGCTACCAGGGGAAGCACGCGTTCGAGGTCGTGCTCGTGATCAACAACTACCCCCCGGAGAGCCCGCCCGAGGAGATCCAGAAGTACGGGGCCGCGGGCATGCAGGTCGTCGCGCTTCCGACCGCCTGGCGGGTCGGAGAGCTCGTCTGCCTCACCGCTCGCGTCCACGGTGCCCGCGCCGCCGCTTCCGAGCGCGTCATCCTCTTCGATGCCGACTGCCGCATCCCCAACCCGACGCTCCTCCTCGACTGGTATGTCGGCCAATTCGACCGGGGCGCCCAGACCGCGTATACCCGCGTCGGCTACTACGAGCTCCGGCCTCTCTGGTCCGTTCGGGCCCGAATCGCCGCCCACCACGCGGCCCGCTGGGTGAAGCGAACGGTCCTGCGAATTCCGACCACTCGCGGAAGCAACTACGCTGTCGACCGTACGGCGTTCCTGCGCCTGTACGACCAAGGTCTCTTGACGGACGACATCACGGTGGGGCCGATGACGAAGGCGACCGGCGGCCGCGTCGCCTACTCGGGGGCGAGAGGCCTGCGGGTCCTCACATCCGGGCGAAGGTTCCGCGGCGGCTGGCTCAAGCTGACCCGCTACCTGAGATACCGCCTCGTCTACAACGTGCGCGTCGTCCTCCCGGTTCGAACGGGCGGGGCGCGTAAGCGGCAGAACCCCTACCATCGGAAGTCTCTGAGGTAGGGGCGATGGCGTATCGCGACGCGACGATCCCGGCTCCCGGCATCTGGCGGGTAGCTCGACCCGCGCGAGCCCGGCAGCGCTTCTTCGGCGGTGACTTCGCCATCCTCGCCTTCGTCTTCATCTTCTACGTGAACCTCGCCGTCGTGGCCACCCGCTTCCACGACGTGCCCCAGATCGTCGCCTCGAGCATCGCGCTCCTCCTGCTCCTGCCGCTCGTGAGGCACGTCGTGTTCGAGCGGCAGCCGCTCGTCATGACGCCGGTGCTCTCGCTCTTCTTCGCGTTCCTGGGAGCGGTGTTCCTCGCGGCCGCGCTGTCGAGCGAGCCCGAGGTCGCGGGCCGGTTCGTCGTCACCTACCTGACCGAGGGACTCCTCCTCTACCTGCTGGTCTCGAACGCGGTGCGCGGAGCCCGGACGCTCAACCGGGTCGTCTGGGTCCTGATCCTCGCGGGGAGCTTCATGGGGGCGATCTCCCTCTACCAGGAGTTCACGCACACCTATGCGAACGACTACGGCGGCCTGGCCCAGGTGGACAAGTTCGGGTTCGGGCAGGAAGGCGGGTTCAACATCTCCGGGGACGAGGAGGAGGAGATCCTGCGCCCCCGCCTGGGCGGGCCGCTCGGGAGCGAGAACCGCTACGCCCAGATTCTCGCCGTCGTCCTCCCGCTCGCCCTGATCAAGGTCTTTCGCGAACCGTCGCGCCGGCTGCGCCTGGCTGCCACCGGAGCATCCCTCCTCATCGCAGGCGGGCTCCTGCTCACCTTCTCACGGGGGGCGGCGGTCGCCGTCGCGGCGACGCTCCTCTTCATGGTCCTCCTGCGGGAGTTCCGGATCCGCCATTTCCTGGCGCTCCTCGCCGTCGCCACGGCGGTGGTCGCCTTCGCGGTTCCCGACTACGTCATCCGGCTGAGCTCCCTCGAGACGGTGACCGCCTTCCGCTCCGGCCCGGCCGAGGTCTCCGACGGCGCCATCCTCGGGCGCGCGACGGAGAACCTGGCCGCGTGGAACACCTTCCTCGACCACCCGTTGACCGGGGTGGGTCCCGGCGCCTACTTCCGTGAGTATTCGCGCGAGTACGCGAACCGCCTCGGTCTGCGGTATCTCAACAACGAGCGCAGAGGCCACAGCCTCTATCTCGAGCTGGCTGCGGACATGGGCGCGATCGGCCTGGCCACCTTCCTGGCGATGGTGGCGACGGCGATGGTGCTCCTGTACCGCAGCTCGCGGTACTGGCGCTCGCGCGACCCGATGCGGGCGAGCCTCGCAAGCGGCTTCTTCTTCGCGCTGTTCGCGTACCTCGCGACCGGGGCATTCCTCCAGCTCTCGTACCAGCGCTACTTCTGGGTGATCCTCGCGCTGGCGAGCTCCGTCATCTGGACTCTCCGGCAGGAGCAGCGGGCGGAGGCCCTGGAGGGCGCGCCCGCACCTCGACTCGCGCGAAATGAAGCCTGACGTCCTCGTTCTCGTCGTCGATTCGCTCCGCGAGGACCGCCTCTCGGGGAGCGGTCGCAGCTCCCGGACCCCCAATCTGGACGAGTTCCGCCGGTCCGCGACCGCCTTCGACAGCGCCTACTCGGTCGCCTCGACGACGACCATCTGCACGGCGAGCATCCTCACCGGCACCTATCCCTTCGTCCACGGCATCCATTCGCTCGCGGGCCGCCGTCTCCGCTCCGACCTGCCCACGCTGCCCGAGCTCTTCAAGGCGAGCGGGTACCACACGTGGGCGGAGATGACGGGACCCCTCGAGGCGGTGACGGGCCTGAACAGGGGCTTCGACGAGTATCGCTGCCGCCCGTACACCGAGTGGCTCGACACGCAGTTCGGCGACGACCTGGTCGCCCGCCTGCAGACCGGGTCCCGGCCGTGGTTCGGGTACGTGCACCTGTGGGAGGTGCACTATCCTCGCCGCGCCGTAGGCCGCTACAACCGGTCGGCCTACGGGGAGCTGCTCTACGACCGAGCCGTCTCGTCGCTCGACAACCAGCTGGGACGGCTTCTCGACGCGGTCGCGGACGACACGGTCGTCGTCCTCACCTCCGACCACGGCGAGTATCTCCCGCACTCGGCGAGGGACGAGTGGGTGACCCGCCTCAAAGGCCCCGCCGCCTGGCTCAAGCGGAACGTGCCCGGCGTGAAGAGGCTCAAGCGCCGGCTCATGCCCCTCCTCTTCCGAGGGATGCGGGCCGGTGTCCCGACCAACACCGAGGGCTACCGCGCCTGGCTCGGCCACGGGTTCCACGTCTACGAGTCGCTCGTCCACGTGCCGCTCCTCGTGCGCGGACCGGGCCTCTTCCCGAGTGGCGTTGAGATCTCCTCGATGGTCAGCCACGTCGACCTCCTCCCGACCCTCGCCTCGGCCCTCGAGCTCGACGGCGCGCAGCCGCCCCATCTGAGCGGCCTCGACCTGACGCGGGCCGTGCGCGACGGAGGCGCTCTCCCGAGAGAGGCCGTCTACCTGCAGGCGAGCGGCGCGAGGAGGATGAACCGGCCCGAGCAGTGGCTGGCAGGGCTCAGAACCGACCGCTACAAGTACGCCCGGGGTATGCACAACGACGAGCTCCCGGAGGAGCTCTACGACCTCCAGAGCGATCCGGCCGAGCGGGAGAACGTCGCCGCCGGCCTCCCCGGCGTCACGGCCGACATGCGCACGCGCCTGGAAGCCCTCATGCAGGAGGAAACGCTCAGCGAGCCGGCGGAGGAGACCTCGTACACGCCGGAGGAGCAGGAGCTGCTCGAGAGCCGCCTGCGTGACCTCGGCTACTTGGATTAACGTCGCTTGACACGCTCCGGCGCGCCTGTTATCCCTGGGCCGGTGACCCGGGGCCCGATGGGCACCTTGTGCGGCAGGCGGTGGTTTTCCGCTGCGCTGGTGATCGCGCTCGCAATCGCGCTCGGCGGCTTCACGTCGGAGGCGCGGGCGGCCCCCGGCGACATCGGCTACGAAGGCCCGTCGACGACCGGGGCCGGCTCCGCGACAACCGGCTCGAAGCCCGAGAGCAAGCTCTGGTGGAACGACGGCTTCTGGTGGGGGAGCATGTGGGACACCGGGAGCAGCGACTTCCACATCTTCAAGCTCAACACCGGCACGCAGGCCTGGAGCGACACGGGGGTCGCGCTCGACGACCGGGCGAGCACGCGCGCGGACGTGCTCTGGCATGCGGCGTCCGGGAAGCTCTACGTCGCCTCCCACCGCTTCTCCGAGTCGTCGGCGTCGGGGTACCCGAGCAGGCTCTACCGCTACAGCTACAACGCCTCGACCGACACGTACACGCGGGACTCGGGCTTCCCTGTCACGATCAACAACTTCCGGACCGAGACGCTCGTCATCGACAGGGATTCGACCGGCCAGCTCTGGGCCACCTGGGTGCAGGGAGGGAAGGTCTGGGTCAACGCGTCCGTCTGCAACCCGACCTGCAACGACGCGAGCTGGGGTACGGCTTTCTCGGTCAACCCCGCCAACGTCGGGAGCGACGACATCTCCTCGCTGATCGCCTTCGGCGGCAACAGGATCGGCGTCATGTGGAGCAGCCAGACCACGTCCACGGACTACTTCGCCGTCCATTCCGACACCGCGGCCGACAACGTGTGGACGATCGAGAACGCCCTCCAGGGGGCCGGTCTCGCAGACGACCACATCAACCTCAAGACCGACTCGAGCGGACGCGTCTTCGCCGCCGTGAAGACGTCGAAGAGCGGCTCGACCGACCCGCTGATCATGCTCCTCGTTCGCGCCTCCGGCGGAGGCTGGTCGAACCACGTCTTCGCCCTCAAGCGAGATCACCACACGCGGCCGATCGTCCTCCTCGACGCGGCGAACAACCTCGTCCGCGTGTTCGCGACCGCGCCCGAGTCGGGCGGGATCATCTACCAGAAGACGTCGCCCATGAGCTCGATCTCGTTCGCGGGCGGGCTCGGGACGCCGATCATCAAGGACGCCGACAATGAGGTCAACAACGTGACCTCGACGAAGCAGAACCTCAACGCCACGACGGGCCTCGTCGTCCTGGCTCACAGCGCCGCCGTCCGCTACTTCCACAACTTCGACTCGCTGGGCGGGGGCGGAGGCGGGCAGCCGCCGGTCGCGAACTTCACGGCGCAGCCGTCGAGCGGCGTCGCTCCCTTGACCGTGCAGTTCACCGACACCTCGACCGGCACCGTCACCTCCCGGGAGTGGGACTTCCAGGACGACGGCACCGTCGACTCCAACGCTCCGGCACCGACCTTCACGTACACGAGCCCGGGCACGTTCACGGCCCGGCTCACCGTCTCGAATCCGGACGGCTCGAGCACGACGACGAGGACCATCACCGTGAACCCGCCGGGCGGGGGCGGCTCGTCGCTGACCTTCAATCCGTCGGACGACGCCTACGTCCGCCAGCCCTTCCCGAACGAGAACAACGGCGCCGACCCGACGATCCGCATCTACAAGACGGGAACGTCGGACACGCAGTCGTACCTCAAGTTCAACGTGAGCAACGTGACGGGCCCCGTCACGTCCGTGACGCTCCGCCTCTTTGTGACGGACGCGAGCAACGTCGCCGGAAGCATTTACGCAGTCCCCCCCACGCCGACCTGGGCTGAGGGGACGATCACGTGGGCGACGAAGCCGGCGCCCGGAGCGTTGATCACGACTGGCGGGGCGGCGCCGCTCGGCACCTGGGTGGACTTCGACCTGACCGGCGCGGTCGGAGGCAACGGCACCTTTAGCTTCGTGCTCAAGGACGGGGGGAGCGACACGACCCGGTACAGCAGCAAGGAAGGCGCGAACGACCCGCAGCTCGTCGTGATCTTCGGCTCCTGACGTCGCGATCTGTGCCACGATGAGGGTCGGCCCGCTCGGGCAGCCCGGGACCTGTCCTGGCCCTTGTCGTTCCTGACGTGACCGAGAGCGAACCAGCATGAAGGCACCCGCGTCCGCCGGCACCCCCGCCGACGCCGTCGCAGCCGCCCCGCACGAGGAGGCGACGCGGAGGCAGATCCGGGGTTCGAGCCTCCTGCTCGCAGGGCGCTTCCTGACCCTGGCGTCCCACCTCGCCATCCAGGTCATGATCGTCCGCTACCTCTCGAAGACGGACTTCGGCGCGTTTGCCTACGCGCTCTCGCTCGCGCACCTCGGGGCGAGCATCGCGACGTTCGGCCTCGACCGCTCCATCACGCGTTTCGTGCCGATCTACGACGAGCAGGGGAAGTACAACAAGCTGTTCGGCACGGTCGTGCTCGCGGTGGGGACGGTGCTCTCGCTCGGCCTCGTCTCCCTGGTTCTCGTCTACGGCCTGCAGGGATTCCTCACCGGCACGCTCATCACCGACGAGCGGGCCGTCTCGCTCCTCCTGATCCTCATCATCCTCTCCCCCGTCAACGCGCTCGACGGCCTCATGATGGGCATGTTCGCCGTCTTCTCGAAGCCCCGCGCGATCTTCTTCCGCAAGCACGTCCTCACCCCGACCCTGCGCCTCACGATCGTGCTCCTGCTCGTCCTCGGGAACCAGGACGTCTACTTCCTCGCCGGCGGCTACGTCTTCGCAGGCGCGGTCGGCGTGGCGATCTACTCCGTCATCCTCTACCGCACGCTCAAGAGCGAGGGCCTCCTCACGCGCTTCAGCCTTCCCTCCATCGAGATCCCCTGGCGCGAGGTCTTCGGTTTCACGATCCCCCTGCTCACCTCCGACCTCGTCTACATGACCATGAACGTGTCCGACGCCATCCTGCTCGGCCACTTCGGCGGAACGGAGGATGTGGCCGCCTTCAAGGTCGTGTGGCCGGCGGCGCACCTGAACCAGGTGGTGATGGCGAGTTTTGCGCTCCTTTTCACGCCGCTCGCAGCGCGCATGTTCGCGCGGAACGACCGTGAGGGGATCAACAACCTCTACTGGCAGACGGCCATCTGGATCGCCGTGCTGTCCTTCCCCGTCTTCGCGCTCACGTTCTCGCTCGCCCAGCCGCTCACCGAGACGCTCTTCGGCTCGCGCTACGCGGACTCGGCCACGTTCCTGACCCTCCTCTCGGTCGGGTACTACTTCAACGCCGCCCTCGGCTTCAACGGGCTCACGCTCAAGGTCTACGGGCGG
>JBOHAJ010000353.1:0-8152 GCA_050697715.1 Gaiellaceae bacterium | reverse complement strand
CTAGTCGCGCAACGCCCCGACGCCCTTGCGGGGCGGCGCCCAGCTCGAGGCAAGCTCCTCGACGTTCCAGTGCGCGACGGTCACGCCTGCCTCGTAGGCGCTCTGGAGGAACGAGAGAAGCGCAGTGCGCGGGGAGGCCGCCGAGCGCACATCGTCGTACCAGAGCCGGGCCTGGTGGCCCGACCCAGCTTCCGCCCAGAACGCATCGTCCGGCGCGAGCGGCTGCTCGTCCAGCCCAGGCGGCTCGGGAGCCGTGTACGAGTAGAACATCGGCCTCCCCATGGGCGCGCCTCCCGGCCAGAAGCCGAAGCTGATCACTTCGTCCGAGTACGCCTCGCGACTGACTGGATCGCCGCCCTGCGCGTCGGGCAGCCGCCTACCCGAGAAGCGCGTCACCGCGAGATCGAGGCCGTGCCAGAAGAGGTGCACGGGACTCGACTTGCCGCGGAACCAGCCGGCGAACTCCGCGAGGATCCACTCGACCTCGCTCAGAACGCGCCAGAAGCGCCCGACGTACTCCGGATCGTAGGAAGCGTGCTTCGTGTCCTCTGCGAATGGCGTCGTCATCGGTACGCGGTACGGCTCGGCCTTGATGCTCGGCTGGATCCCGAGGTCCGCCAGGCGAGCGAGCAGCTCGCTGTGGAAGCGAGCCACCGAGAGCCCGTCGCGGAGCCGGAAGCTCGCCTCCTCGCCGCGATCGGTCCGGGTAACGAGCCGATGCTCGACCAGGTCGAACTCGATCTCGAAGCTCACGCCGCCCTGGTGCATCCGCCGTGTGGTCAGGCCGCGCGCGGACACGTACAGCGGGCAATGCCACCAGTGATTCTGGGGCGGCGTCGAGGCGAGGCGGATCTTGCCCACGATCTGGACGTAGAGGTGGAGCGTGTCCTTCGTTTCCTCCCACTCCTCGAGCGGAAGCGCGGGCAGGTTCGGTTCGGACACGGCACCGCTCCGACGTCGCTCCATCGGTCGCACGCTAACAAGCACGGTCAAGGTGTGCCCCAGAGCCGGAACGAGGCGACGCTAACCTCCACGCATGCGTCGGGCCCCGCCGGTTTCTCCGACTGGATGGCGGTCGGTCATCGAGACGGACCGGTTGCGCCTGGTGCCCTTGTCCAGTGCTGACGCCGACGAGATGTTCGGAATTCTGGCCGATGCCGAGCTCCACGAGCTCATCGGCGGCGCCCCGCTCTCACGCGTTGGGCTGCGTGAGCGCTATCAGCGGCTGGAGGTAGGAGCATCAGCTGACGGAAGCGAGGTGTGGGCCAACTGGATCGTGCGGCTGCGCGCCGAGGACATCGCGATCGGCGCCGTGCAAGCGACCATCCGAGCGTCTTCCGCTGAGCTCGCCTGGGTGATAGGAACGGCCTGGCAGGGACACGGGTACGCCGGGGAAGCGGCGCAGGTGCTGGCAGCCTGGTTGGAACGGGCCGGCGTCACGAGGCTAACGGCGCACATCCATCCGCAGCACACGGCGTCACAGCGAACGGCGAGGCGGGCGGGACTCAGGCCAACCGCCTTGCTCGACTCCGACGGCGAGATGATCTGGAACAACGAAGCCGACGCCGACCGGCGCCGCTAGCATCGCCGCATGGCCGAGCTCTCGCTCGTCGAGTTTCCCGCAGACGACCCAGAGCGCGCCCGCCGGTTCTGGGAGGGGCTGCTGGGCGTCCCCTTCGCCGAGCGCGAGGAGAGGGAGGGACGCGGCCGTCAGACGCGCGAAGGCGGAGTTTCGCTCGGGCTGCACGAGCGCGGGCCAGGGCCGGGCGACCGGTTCTCGCTCCCGTACTTCGCCGTCGCCGACGTCGGCGATGCGCTCGAGCGCGTCAAAGAGCTCGGCGGCGAGGTCATCCACCCGGGCGCACGGTGGGCGATCTGTCGAGACTCGGAGGGCAGCCCCTTCGGGCTCGCCCGTGATTGACAAGGCCTGTCGCGCTTTCGATCCCATTCTCCTTGCAAGGAGGACGGGATGAGCACGGTCGCCCCGATTCGCTCGCCGCGCCTCACCGCAGTGCTTCGACAGACGGAGCGCGTCACGCCGCTAGAGCTCTTCTTCGACCTCGTCTTCGTCCTGGCCATTACCCAGTGCACCGCGCTGATGGCCGACCAGCCGACCTGGGAGGGGCTGGCCCAGGGCATGCTCGTGCTGGGAGTGCTGTGGTGGTCGTGGGTCGGCTATGCGTGGCTGACGAGCGTGGTGGATCCCGAGGAGGGCGCGGTGCGTCTGGCGATCTTCGCCGCGATGGCCGCGCTGCTCGTCGCCGCGCTCTGCGTGCCGGAGGCCTTCGGCGACTCCGCCCTGATCTTCGCCTGCGCCTACGGGGTCGTCCGCACGGCCCAGATCGCGCTTTTCATGCTGGCGAGTCGCGACGACGCGGCGCTGCGGAATTCGGTCGTCGGACTGGCCGGCAGTACGGCGATCGGCGTGGGCCTCATCGTCGCCGCCTCGTTCGCGGGCGGCGTACTTCAGGGGGCGCTCTGGGCGCTGGCGCTCCTGCTGGACATGGGCGGCCCCTATTTGTTCGGCGCCGAAGGCTGGAAGCTCGTCCCGGGCCACTTCGCCGAGCGCCATGGGCTCATCTTCCTCATCGCGCTCGGCGAGTCGATCGTGGCCATCGGCGTCGGCGCGGAGGTCGGCATCGACGCGGGCGTGATCGTCGCGGCGACGCTCGGGATCGTGGTGGCGGCCGCCCTGTGGTGGCTGTACTTCGACGTGGTGGCGCTGGTCGCCGAGCGGCGTCTGTCGAGCGCGACCGAGGGCCGCGAGCGCAACGAGCTCGCCCGCGATTCCTACTCGTACTTGCACTTCCCGATGGTGGCCGGCGTCGTGCTGCTCGCGCTCGGGCTGAAGAAGACGCTGGGCGCCGTCGAGGATCCGCTGAAGCTCGTGCCCGCCGCGGCGATGCTCGGCGGGACCGCGATCTATCTGCTGGCGCACGTCGCCTTCCGCCTGCGCAACGTTCGCACCCTCAACAAGCAGCGGCTGGCTTGCGCGCTGCTGCTCGTCGCGTTTCTCCCCGCCGCGGTCGAGCTGCCGTCGCTGGCCACGCTCGGCATCCTCGCCGCGGTGCTGTCCGTGCTCATCGCCTACGAAGCGTTGCGCTTCGCGGACGCGCGCGACCGCATCCGCCACGAACTCGCGAGCGAGGCCGCGACCGACTGACGCGGATCTAGGCCGCTCGCCAGGGCGTGGGCCCCGCGGCGAGCCGGGCCGCGATCAACTCGTCCGCCGCCTCGGCGCTCGCCGGGCTGCCGGTTATAGCCGAGACGAAGACGTCTCGCTCGAGTACGAAGAGCTCGACATCCGTACGAGCCGTCACCGTCGCCGTGCGCGGGACGTCACGCAGCAGGGCGATCTCGCCGAACGCGTCGCCGGGGCCAAGCCGACGACCTGCGGCACCCGAGAGGTCGACGTCGAGCTCTCCCGCCGCGACCACGTAGAAGCGGTCGCCGACGTCCCCCTCCCGCACAACCGTCTCGCCGGCGTCCCGCTGGAGGAGCACGAGGTTCATCGCGAGCCGCTCGAGCGTCGCCGGCGCGAGCGGCCTGAAGATCGCGACACCGCGGAGAAGGTCCAGCTCCCGCTGCGGCACGACGACCCGCTCGTTGATGCGCTGGAAGCTTCGCCACGAGAGGAGCGCGAGCGCAGGAAGGATGAGGCCGGTGAGAACGAGCGCGCCCCGGACGTCGAAGAGCACCACGAGGGCGGGCGTGAGTATCCCGCCGAGGCCGACGCCGGCGTACGAGCCGGTCTCGAGCACGCCGAAGACCCGCCCGAGCACGGCGCCGTCGACGAGACGCTGGACGAGCGTGAAGCCCGCGACGTCGAGCACGCTGTTGCCGGCGCCGACGAGCGCGAGCGCAACGAGGGCGACCCCTTCGTTCGGCCACGCTCCGATCAGCGCGATCGGCGCTCCCCACAGGACGAGGGCGGCGCCGAACGGATAGGCGAGCCGTCTCCGCGCGACGAGCCCGAGCGCCCCGAAGGCGCCGAGCAGACCCCCCGCGCCGAAGGCCGCGTTGAGGAAGCCGACGCCCGAGTCTCCGATCTCGAGGAGCTCGAGCGCGGTCGCGACGACGAGAACGTTCAGCAGCCCGCGGACCGAGGCCTGGGCGATGAAGAGCCCGATCAGGAGTCGCGGGTCGGGATCCGCTGCGAGCACCCGGAAGCCGGCGAGGGCGCTACGAAGGACGCCCTCGCGACTGCTCAGAGGCCGTTGGGCTCCCTCGCCGAGGCTGCCGGCAAGAAGGAGCGCCGACCCGACGAACATGACCGCGCTCAGGGCGAACGCCGCGCTCGGGCTCCAGAGGGCGAGCACGATGCCGCCGAGCGCGGGCCCGAGCAGGGCGCCCAGGCTCTCGATCGTGCTCGAGGAGACGTTGGCGGCGACGAGCTCGCCGGGATTGCGAGCGAGCACCGGGAGCAGGGCCCAGTGCGCGGGGCGGAACGGGGTCGCCGCCAGGGCGGCGATGGAGGCGCTCGCGTAGACGGCGGCGGGCGGGCCGCCGACTGCGATCAAGAGAGCGCCGACCGAGAGGGCGACCGCACGCGCCGCGTGCACGTACATGAGGACGCGACGGCGGGGAAAGCGGTCGGCCAGGAGCGCGGCGAACGGCACTGCGAAGGCCGAGGGCAGCACCCGCAGGAGCGCGACAACTCCCACCGCGAGCACGCCGCCTCTGTCGTAGGCGTAGACCGCCAGGGCCACGACGTGGACCCAGTCGCCGACATAGAAGCCGCCCCAGGCGAGCTCGAGCCGGCGTAGGTCGGGGTTCGCGAAGACCTCACCGAGCGCTCGAGCTGCTCCGCCGGCGCTGCCGAGGAGGTTAGAGAGCCGCGTTCGCAAGCTGCGCCTGCGGACGGTCCGCCTGTCGAAGGGCGGTCATGAGGTCGCGTTCCACGGCCTCGAAGAAGGCGTACGAGCCGATCGTGGAGCCGTAGAAGAGTGCGTCGAACTGCGTGCGGCTGACCGCGAGAAGCAGCGCGCGCTCGCGTGTGGCCGCCGACACCGGGGCGGGCCGGCCGTCGATGAGCCCGACGTAGCCGAAGGCACGCCCAGGGCCGGCGAGGCCGACGCGAATTGCCCGGTCTCCTCGTCGAATCACTTCCTCGACGGCACCGTCGAGCGTGACGTAGCAGGCGCTCGCCTCGGCCCCCTCACCGAGGACGAGGTGCCGCACGGGGAGGAAGGCGAGGCGCCCGCTATCGAGGATCTCGACGAGCTGAGGCTGGTCGAACGCGCGGAAGAACGGGAGCCGGCGCAGGTACTCCAGACTCGGCCGTGTGACCGAGGCGAGCGTGTCCGGCTCGGGGTCGCGCGGAAGGTCCTCGGCGGCGGGCGCCGGCGGCGGCGCGTCGCCGAGCGACAGGGCGAGTGTGGCGTACCGCCTGCGAAGCCGCTCACACGCGATGGCCGCGATCCGGCGCTTGACCGTGAAGGCGGTGGGGTGAAGGCGAGAGACGAGCGCGGTGAAGTCGGCGCGGCCGAGGAAGAGCGCGACCGTCGGCTCGACCGCCCGCGCGGTCGCTGTCCGGGTGCCGCCGTCGAGGAGCGGGATCTCGCCCAGAACCTCGCCGGCGCCAAGCGTCGCGAGCTCGACCTCCCGGTCGCCGGGAAGTCGCGCGGACACGCGCACGAGACCGCTCGCGATGACGTGCAGGCCACGCGCGTCCTCCCCCTGGCGGACGAGGACGTCACCGGCCGCGAGCTCGACCGTGACGAGCACGCGCGCGAGCTCGTCCAGCTCCTCAGGCGGGATGCGCTCGAAGAGCGGCACGCTCCCGAGGAAGGCGACGAGGTGATCCGGTCCCGTGAGCGGGCCGGCGACCGGACCCGAATCAGACGTCAAGGTCCAGGACCTCCATCCGGAAGACGCCGTTCTCGATCGAGGCGCTGAGCAGCGAGTATTCGGGCGCCTCGAGCCAGGACGAGGTGTCGGAGGTGAGCGGCTCGGACGCGATCAAGAGCGAGCTCGCCTGGTCGCCTCCCACCATCGTCCACTCGCCGTCCCGCTGGATGTACTCGTGCCCGAGCGTGTACCACAGGCTCACGTACGGGAGATCGGTCTCGAACAGGGTGTCGTTGTCCGGGTACCAGCCGTAGTCGAAGCTGAAGCGCGTCGCGACGAGGCAGCGGCCCGTGCTGATGAAAAGGTTGACGGGCGACGACGTCTCGATCCCGTGGCGCTCGCGAACGGCGCGGAGGATCGAGAGCGCTTTCTTTGTCGCCTCCACGATCTCCGCCGCCTCGGGCAGCCCGTAAGGATCCTCGAGCTGAGAGAGGAGCAGGGCGTAGATCCACTCGGAGTCGGTCGTGCCCTCGATCCGCCGGATGAACTCCGGCCGCACGTACCCGACGAGGTCGTAGCGCATGCGCGCGAACTCGCGCAGGTGCCCGTTGTGCGCGAGCGTCACCTTGACGTCGTGGAAGCGGAACGGATGCAGGTTCTGCTCGGCGACGACCTCCTCCTCGCTGTAGGTGACGCCGCGAACGTGCGCGAGCAGGCAGGTCGGGGTGATCTTCTGGGCCAGGTTGCGGAGATTGCGGTCGAAGAGGGGCAGCGTCGTGACCTTGTAGGTGAACGGCTCGTCGGGGTGCAGCGAGTCGGGGTCCCAGGCGGTCATGCCGAAGCCGGCGAGGTTGAGGAAGACCGCCATCATCCGCGGGCTGTAGGCCTGCCGGACGAGGGAGCTGTCGGTCTCGTAGAGAAGGTGGCCAAGCGGGATCGGACGTCCCAGGTAGCCGAGCACGCGGCACATTCCCCCGTGATTCTCCGCTTGCGCTTCCCCGCGAGTCAACCGGCGCGGGCGGGCTCAGCTCTGAGTGGCGCTCCGGTCGTGCGTCTGCTGCTCCAACGCGTACGCGACGGCCTGCTCGAGCGCCATTGCCTGCCCCTCTGCCCTGACCGATGCAAACCGCTCCGCGCCGAGCTCGGCGCGGACGGCCGCGGCGACGCTCTCGTACTCGCGCTGGTCGATGGGATGGAGCGGGCCGCCGATCGAGTCGCGAAGGAGCTCCGCCGCCGCGAGCAGGCGCACCGCACGTTCCGGCTGCCCCGCCGCCGCGGCCAGCGTTCCCAGTCCCGCCAGGCACCAGGCGATGCAGCCCCTGTCGCCCACTTCACGCGCGAGCTCCAGGGCCTCCCGCTGCAGGGCAGCCGCCTGCTCGTCGTGGCCTTGCCGGCAGGCGACGAGACCCCGACTGAGAAGTCCTCGGGCGAGATCCCCTTCCAAGCAAGCCAGGTTGGCCAGGTCAGCGAGCTGGCAGGCGATCAGCGCCTTGTCTCCCGAGGCCCGCGAATAGGCGAGACTTTCCTCGAAGAGCTTGGTCGCTTCTCTGTATTCCCCCAGGTAGCCGGCTCGGATGCCCAGGTAGCTCAGCGAGAGCCCCACGCCCGCCGTGTCACCGAGCTGCCGGTACAGGGCCAGGCTCCGCTCCTGGTATGCGAGCGACTCCTCGAAGTCGCTGAGCCAGCCGATGATCGCCCCCGCCCCCATGAGCAGCTTGGCCCGGAGCGGCGCGGGCGCCTCGGCGCTCGCCGCGACGGCAGGCTCGAGCCAGCCGCGCCCCTCACTTCGGTATGCGTGCACCTCCCAGAAGCGCCAAGCCGCAGCTGCGAGCCGCAGGTGCGCCTCGTCCGCCCGGTCCTCGTAGCCGCCCGACTGGAGTGCCGCTCTGAGGTTGTCGTGATCGGCCTCCATACGCTCGAGCCAGACCTCCTCGCCGGCGCCGCTCCACGTCGGAGCCGACTCCGCCAGCGCGAGGAAGAACTCGCGGTGCCGGCCACGGAGCGTCGCGGTCTCGCCGGACTCGACGAGCCGCTCGGCTGCGTTCTCGTGGATCGTCTCGAGGAGTCGGTAGCGCGCTTGACCTCCGTCCCTCTCGGCCAGGACGAGCGACCTGAGGACAAGACCCGCGACGAGGTCGAGCAGCTCGTACGACTCGATGCCCTCGCCCGCGCACACCGCCTCCGCGGCCTCGAGCGTGAAGCTGCCGGCGAAGACGGACAGGCGTCGCAGGCAGACGCGCTCGGGCTCTTCGAGGAGCTGATAGCTCCAGTCGATCGTGGCGCGGAGGGTCTGCTGGCGGGGAAGCGCCGAGCGGCTTCCGCCGGTGAGCAGTCGAAAACGGTCGTCCAGGTGCTCGGCGAT
>JBOHAJ010000352.1:0-5932 GCA_050697715.1 Gaiellaceae bacterium | reverse complement strand
CGCCGGGCCGAGCGCGCCGCCCGCGCCCTCGACGGCGCGAGCGAGGAGGAGCTGGACTCGCTTCGCGCCGGCGGGCCGCTTCCGCGCCTGCGCGCGCGCCTGCGCGACCTGTCGGAGTGCCTTCGCTACGAGGACGCGGCCCGCCTCCGCGACCGCGTCCGGGCCCTGGAGGAGGTCGTCGCCGCCCTGACGGAGCTGGAGCGCCTGCGCGCCGCCGAGCTCTGCCTCGTCGTCCCGGCGTGCGAGGACGGCTTTCGGCGGGCGTTCTTCGTGGCCGGCGGGCGAGTGGCCGCCGTCCGCTCGCTACCACCTGGGGCGGGTGCGCTCCTCGAGATCCGCGCGGGCATCGCCGAGGCTCGGGCCTCCGGGCTCTCGCTCGCGCCGGAGGATGCCGACGAGCTCCTCCTCGTGGGCTCCTTCCTCCGCCGCCCTCCGCCCGAGCTGCTCGCCCTCCCCTTCGACGAAGACGAGATCACCCGAGCGTGTCTGCGTCCGTGCGCGGCAGTAGCCTAATGTTCGTCTATGACGCAGGACGTCGAGGCGGGGACTCGAGCGGGGATCGCGACGTTCGCCGATCGCCTGGCCGAGGAGGTCGACCGCAAGCAGAGCCAGCTCCTCGTGGGGCTGGACCCGCGGCCCGAGCTCCTCCCGGTCGAGCTGCGGGGCGACGTGCACGTGAGCCGGGGCGCCGCCGCCGACGCGGTGGCGCGCTTCTGCTGCGGACTCGTGGACGCCGTCTCTCCGTATGTCATCGGGGTGAAGGCGCAGCTCGCGTTCTTCGAGGCGCTTGGCGCGGACGGCGTGCGCGCCTTCGAGGAGGTTTGCGAGTACGCACGCGCCGCGAAACTCCTCGTCGTCGCAGACGGGAAGCGCGGCGACATCGGTTCCACCGCGCGGGCCTACGCAGACGCCTACCTGGAGACGCACGAGGGCTCCGCGCCCCGCGTGGACGCGCTCACCGTGAACCCCTATCTGGGGAGCGACTCGATCGAGCCGTTCGTCGCCGCCTGCCGGCGCTCGGGTGCGGGACTCTTCTGCCTCGTGAAGACGACCAACGCCGGCAGCGTGGACATCCAGGACGCCGCTCTCTCCGACGGGCGCCCCCTCTGGCAACATGTCGCCGAGCTCGTTGCCGGGTGGGGGGCGGACCTCGTCGGCGAGCGCGGGCTCTCGAGCGTGGGGGCCGTCGTGGGAGCGACATACCCGCGCGCGGTCGGGGAAGCCCGCCGACTCATGCCGCAAGCGATCCTCCTCCTGCCGGGGGTAGGGGCGCAGGGAGCGACGCCCGCCGACGTAGCTCGCGCGTTCACGAGTGGGCCGGCGAGCGCGCTCGTGTCCGTCTCCCGCTCGGTCATCTACGCCTTCCGCGTGGACGGTTCCGACTGGCGCAAGGCCGCAGCGGCCGAGGCGGCGCGGCTGCGGGGGGAGGTTTGGGCGGTCTCGGGGTGGTAGATCAGGAACAGCTTCGCGTCTGGGCGGCCCGCCTGGCGGCTCCGGTCGCGTTCTTCCTCGCGGCGACGGTTCTGATCCTCCTCGTCCAGAGCGGGCTCAGCGCAGGCGACGAGAGCGGCAACGCGACGCCGACGACGACGGTGCCGACGGGAACCGGGTCTACCGGAAATTCGCCCACGACCACGGGCCAGCAGCCGAAGCCGAAGAAGCGCTTCTACAGAGTGCGGTCGGGCGACACGCTCGAGTCCATCGCGGCTCGCTTCGAAACAGACGTCGAGACGCTGCTCCAGTTCAACCCGGCGATCGAGGATCCGCTCGCCCTGCAACCGGGCGAGCGGATTCGGATTCGCTAGCGGTCCGAGTCGCGCGCCGTCTCGCGGAGCCTGCGCACCGCGTGCACGCCGGCCAGGGCGATCGTCATGAGCGGGTTGCCGAGGGTGCGCACACGCAGGGCGCCTGCCTGGACCTCACGGGGTCGGCGCGGGACCACGAGGCTCCGCGGCGCCTTGCCGAGCGAGAGGACGCGCTCCTGCCCTTCCCGCTCGGCGCCGGTCCAGAGGAAGAAGCGCGTGGGGCGGAGATCGAAGCCGCCGAGGCCGCCGACCTGGACCTCGAGAGAGCGCTCGCGGCCGCGCACGCGTTCCGGCTTCCGCTCTCCCTCGCTCGTCGCCATCAAGTGAGTTATAGCCTGCAAGATGTGCGCCGGAGCCTCGCCCTGCTCCTCGTCGCCCTCGTGCTCGTCCTCGCGTGCGCGCTGCAGGCGACCGCCGCCCCGCCCCCGGCCGTCGCGGGGAAGGCTGTTCTCGTCGCCGACGGGCGCACGGGCGACGTCCTCTACGAGCGCGACGCCGACCGTCGGCTTCCGATGGCGAGCATCACGAAGCTGATGACGGCGCTCGTGGTGCTCGACCGAGCCCGTCCGGGCGAGCTCGTGACCGTGCGCGGCGCGGCGCCCGGGGTTGGGGGCTCGACGATCTTCCTCTCTCCCGGGGACAGAATCCCCGTGCGCGACCTCCTCGCCGCCGCGCTCATCCAGAGCGCCAACGACGCCGCCTACGCCCTCGCCGCCCACGTGGGGAAGGGCAGCGTCTCGCGCTTCGTACGGCTCATGAACGCGAAGGCGGAGGAGCTCGAGCTGAAAGACAGCCGCTACGCGCGGCCGGACGGGCTCGACGCGCCGGGGCACTACTCCTCAGCCTGGGACTCCTTCCGGCTCGCCCGCCTCGCCATGCGGCAACCGCTCGTGCGCCGGCTCGTGCGCATGCGCACGGCGCGCATCGCCGGCGGCCGCTCGCTCCACACGTGGAACGACCTGCTCGCCACCTTCCCCGGCCTCATCGGCGTGAAGACGGGGCACACCGATCTCGCCGGCTGGAGCCAGGTGGCGGCCGCTCGTCGCGACGGCACCCCGCTCTACGCGGTCATCCTCGGAAGCCCGAGCCGGGCGCGGCGAAACGCCGACCTCGCGGCGCTCCTCGACTGGGGCTTCGACCGGTACGGACGCGTCGAGCTCGTCAAGGACGGAGAACGCTACGCGACCGCGGCGATCCCCTTCTCCGAAGAGCGGATCCAGCTCGTCGCGGCCGGCGGCGCGGACACCGTCGTCCGCCTCGACGAGGGCGTCCGTTTCGTGGAGCGTGTGGTCGCGCCTGCGATGGTCGAGCTGCCGGTGGAGGAGGGTCAGCGGCTCGGCGAGGTCGTGATCCTCGAGGGTGACCGGGTCGTCGCTCGCCGGCCGCTCGTGGCCGCGCGGGCCGTGCCCGAGCCCGGTTTCGGCGAGCGCGCAGGCTGGTACGCCGGGCGCGCGCTCGACGAGGCCGGTGACATGCTCGCTACCGTTCTGCCGGGGCTCGGATGATCGTTACCGTCACGCTGAACGCCGCCATCGACCGGACGCTCGTCGTCCCGAGCTTCCAGCTCGGCCTTCGCCACCGGGCGAGCGCCGCCTTCCCGAGCGCCGGGGGGAAGGGCATCAACGTGGCCCGCGCCCTCAAGCGTCTGGGGGCGCCCGTCGTTTGCACGGGACTCGCCGGCGGGCGAACGGGAACGCTGATCGTCGAGGAACTGACGGGCGAGGGCGTCCTGAACGACTTCGTCCGCATCCAGGAGGAGTCCCGCACCTCGATCGCCGTGCTCGATCCCACCGCCAACGTCCATACCGAGATCAACGAGTGGGGCCCGGAGGTGAGCGCGGACGAGCTCGAGATCCTGCGCGAGAAGCTGGCCTACCTCACGCAGCGGGCGGAGTTCGTCGTCCTCGCCGGCTCGCTCCCGCGCGGCGTCGACCCCGGCTTCTATCGGGAGCTCGTGCGCGACCTCAACCGCCGCCAGCTCCTGGCCGTCCTCGACGCGGACGGCGAGGCGCTCCGGCTCGGGGTGGAGGCGGAGCCGTACCTCGTCTCGCCCAACCAGCGGGAGGCCGAGGCGCTCGTCGGGCACGAGTTCGTGGACGAGGAGGACCTCGCCGCGGCCCTCGACGAGATCGCTTCTCTGGGCGCCCGCAACGTGATCGTCACGCTCCCGACCGGGTGCTACGCGCTCCTGCGCGAGGATCGGACCGAGATTCGACTCCGCGCGGTCGCCCCGCACATCGAGCCGATCTCGACCGTCGGCGCCGGGGACACGCTCCTCGCGGGCTTCATCGCGGCGCGCGTGGGCGGGCGCTCTTTCGAGGACTCCGTTCGGGCGGCGGTGGCGGCGGGCGCGGCCTCGGTGCTGGAGGCCGGCGCCGGGCGCTTCGATACCCGCGAGGCGAACCGCCTCGCACCGCTCGTCCAGATCGAGCATCTCGAGCGCGTCGCGCACGAATAGATCGGGTTCTTAAGTCGTCGGCGCCCCCTGGTACGATCGCTCCACTTGAGAGTCTGGAGCGACAGGGCAGGGTGAGCGTCGAGCTCCGTCCGGAGGAGCTCGAGCGGCTCCTGGCGCTCGAGCGGAAGTTCGCCAAAGAGGGGCTCACCTTCGACGACGTCCTGCTCCTGCCGGCCGAGTCGCACGTCCTTCCCAGCGAGGTCTCGACCCGGACACGGCTGACGCGGACGATCTCGCTGGAGATCCCGATCGTCTCGGCGGCGATGGACACGGTCACCGAGGCCCGGATGGCCATCGCGCTCGCGCGGGAGGGCGGCATCGGCGTCATCCACCGCAACCTGCCCGTGGAGGCTCAGGCGGCCGAGGTGGACAAGGTCAAGCGCTCCGAGGCCGGGATGATCGTCGAGCCGGTCACGCTGCGACCGCACGACCGCGTCGCCGACGCGCTCGAGCTCATGCGCACGTACCGGATCTCTGGCGTGCCGATCGTGGACGAAGGCGGCCGGTTGGCGGGAATCCTCACGAACCGCGATCTCCGCTTCGAGGACGACGTCGAGCAGCCGATCGAGCGCTTGATGACGACGGAGAACCTCGTCACCGTCCCGGTCGGGACGACGCTGGAGGAAGCCCGGGCCGTCCTGCACCGGCACAGGGTCGAGAAGCTGCCGGTCGTGGACGGAGAGGGTCGGCTCAAAGGCCTCATCACGGTCAAGGACATCGAGAAGCGGATCCGCTACCCGCACGCAACGAAGGACGAGCAGGGACGGCTGCGCGTCGCCGCGGCCGTCGGCACCGGGGCCGAGGGCCTGGCCCGCGCAGAGGCGCTCGTCGCCGAGGACGTGGACGTGCTCGTGGTGGACACCTCGCACGGCCACTCCCAGGGCGTGGTCGAGACGGTGCGCGAGCTGAAGGGCCGTCACGACGTGCAGGTCATCGCGGGCAATGTGGCGACCGCGGAAGGGACGAAGGCGTTGATCGACGCGGGAGCGGACGGCGTGAAGGCCGGCATGGGACCCGGGGCAATTTGCACGACTCGGGTCGTCGCCGGGATCGGCGTCCCGCAGGTCACCGCCGTCTACGACTGCGCGCTGGCGGCGGCGCGCCACGACGTTCCCGTCATCGCCGACGGGGGCATCCAGTTCGCGGGCGACATCGCCAAGGCTGTCGCGGCCGGCGCCGACACGGTCATGATCGGCGGCCTACTCGCCGGCACGGACGAGAGTCCCGGCGAGGTGGTCTTCCACCAGGGCGAGCAGTTCAAGGAGTACCGCGGCATGGGCTCGCTCGGCGCCATGCGGGAGCGCTACTCGTCCGACCGCTACTTCCAGGAGGACGTCGAGGAGCTCGGCAAGCTCGTCCCCGAAGGGATCGAGGGCCGCGTGGCCTACAAGGGCCCGCTCCGGAACGTCGTGCACCAGCTCGTCGGCGGGCTTCGGCAGGCCATGGGCTACTGCGGGGCGGAGACCGTCGAAGAGCTCAAACAGGCTCGGTTCGTGCGCGTGACGGCTGCGGCGCAGCGGGAAAGCCACCCACACGACGTCGCCATCACGAAGGAAGCGCCCAACTACCGGCCAGGCACCTAAGTGCCCCGCCCGGCCACGCCCACCGCGCCTCTTCCGGCTGCAAAGCGGCGCCAGGCGTCGTCCTCAGTCGCGCACATGCTGTCAAG
>JBOHAJ010000351.1:0-3453 GCA_050697715.1 Gaiellaceae bacterium | reverse complement strand
AGGCTGGGGACGCCGCGAAGAGCGCCCCCGCCCACGGTGGACAAGATCAGGCAGTTGCGCGCCCAGGGGATGAGCCTGCAGGCGATCGCGGACGAGCTCAACCAGCTGCGCTACCAAACGGCGCGCGGCGGCTCCAAGTGGCGCCCCAGCTCGGTGCGCTCCGTGCTCACCCGCGTCTCCTGAGCGCCTCACCGCGCGCCTCGTGCTTTGTCGCCTCTTGCCAGGAAAGCGACGCGTCAAGCGAAGCTGCTTCGAGGATCGAACTTGGGCTCGTTACCCGGCGCCGTCATGGTCGAGGCTCCAGAGCTTCGTGCGGGCACTTAGGTGAGGACGGTCTGCGCGCCGCGAGCCCTTTGGGGTCGATTTGCAACTTGCTGCCGAGCGAGCGCCCCCAATCTGCCCCTAGCCGGGCTCGACCGGCCTCACGGAGTCATGCGGGCAGGCGGCAGGATAGTCCGCCGCAACGCTAGTAGCCATGCCGTTTCCCGCCACTCGCCGCCGCTCGGCTCCCAACCACTGGACAAGCCTGGGGGACTAGAGGTCCCCGGTTCAAATTCGGGCGCCCCGACTGAGAAGGCTGCGAGCCGGCCGTGTTGACGGCCGACCACCGCAGCTCGATCGCTAGAGCGTTAACAGAAGCCGAACAGAATCCTCACGAGGCCGGGGGAGGAGACCGTGCCCCGGGCCGAACACCCTCGAAGGGCGTC
Organism: Gaiellaceae bacterium; assembly: GCA_050697715.1. Classification (GTDB taxonomy): domain Bacteria; phylum Actinomycetota; class Thermoleophilia; order Gaiellales; family Gaiellaceae; genus DASQWP01. The sequence continues at coordinate 2,746 of JBOHAJ010000351.1, read as the reverse complement.
GGCGTCGGCCGTGGTTGCCGCAGCCTCCTGGCCGGCCCGGCGCCCGCTCCGTCCGCCCCGTGCGTCGGCGGCAGCAACAATTGCAGAGGCGACGTGAGCACGATCAAGACCTTCGGCCCGGTCGACGCCCGCAGCCTCCAGCAGCTCGAGCGGTGCATGGCGGCGGGCGACGCCGAGCTCGGTGTCCTCTGCGCCGATCATCACCCCGGCTACTCGCAGCCGATCGGCGGCGGCATCGCCTACGAGGGCTTCGTCTCGCCGTCGGGCGTCGGCTACGACATCGGCTGCGGTAACAAGGCGGCGCGCACCGAGCTTCGCCGCACCGACCTCGACGCCCTCGGCGGCGTGGAGGCGGTCATGCGCGAGATCGCGCGCCGGATCTCGTTCGGCATGGGCGTCGCGGCAACCGAGCGCGCCGACCATCCGGTGCTGGAGAAGATCTCCCGGGCGGACTTCGCGCCGCAGCGGAAGCTCCACCAGCTCGCCTGCGCGCAGCTCGGCACCGTCGGCTCGGGCAACCACTTCGTCAACCTCTTCGAGGACGAGGGGGGCGACGTCTGGGTCGGCGTGCACTTCGGCTCGCGCGGGTTCGGGCACAAGACCGCCTCCGGCTTCCTTGCGCTCGCGCAAGGGCTCCCCTTCGACGGCAGGGCGGTCGAGGGCGGGATGGACTCCCCGCCGGTCCTCTTCCCGAGCGACTCCGAGCTCGGTCAGGCCTACATCGCCGCCATGGAGCTCGCGGGCGAGTACGCCTACGCGGGCCGTGACGTGGTCGTGGCCAAGGTGCTCGAGATCCTCGGGGCCGAGGCGGTGCACGAGGTGCACAACCACCACAACTTCGCGTGGCGGGAGGAGCACTTCGGCCGAACCTACTGGGTGATTCGCAAGGGCTGCACGCCGGCGCGGCCGGGCCAGGAGGGCTTCGTCGGCGGGACGATGGGCGACGAGTCGGTCATCCTCGAGGGGGTGGAGTCGCACGAGGCCGAGGAGGCGCTCTTCTCGACCGTTCACGGCGCGGGGCGCGTGATGAGCCGTACGCAGGCCGCCGGCAAGTTGCGGCGTCGCAAGCGCTGGGCCTGCGGCAATCGCGACTGCCACCGCCTCTTCGAAGGCAGGCAGGCGTGCCCGGAGCACCCCGGTGCCCGTGTATCCAAGGTCTGGGTCGAGGAGCAGATCCGCCCCGGCGTCGTCGACTGGCCGGCCGTGCAGGCGCGGCTGGGCGCGCAGGGCATCGTCCTCGTCGGGGGCGGGGCGGACGAGGCGCCGGAGGTGTACAAGCGCCTGCCGGACGTCCTCGCCGCCCACGGCGACTCGATCCGGGTGAAGCACCTCCTGCGCCCGCTCGGCGTGGCCATGGCGGGCCGGGACGTCTACGACCCCTACAAGGACTAGTAGTCGAGAGACGGAGGACCGAGCGCGCCAGGCTTAGCCGCGTTCTCGGGGATTGCTCCCTTCACCCGGAGGCGCTCGGTCGCTCCGTCGTCCAGAAGCGTTGCACGCTCTTGTGGGGAATGCAACATTTCCGGCTGATGAGTTCGCCGGGATCACCAAGAAGGAAGCCGTGGATCAAGGCGATGGTGCCAGGGGCTGTCGAATCGGTGCTCATGCGTCGTCCTTTCGAGTCGAGGAGCTGACGAGCTGGGGAACGCCAGCCGAGGAGTTGAGGAACGCCAGCAGATCGCTGCCGAGCTGTTCCTTGTGCGTGTCCGTGATGCCGTGCGGGGCGCCGGGATAGACCTTCAACGTCGCGCCCTCGATCATCGCCGCCGACGCCTACGTCGTTTAACGAGATCTCACACCATGTCACACTGGGTCACACTTTTCGGGGCCAGTTCGTTGTCGCATAAGACAACGAAGGAAGGCGAAAGAACTGGTTCCTACCTGCCGGGGCGCCGGCCGAACTGTCTGTTCATGCTGAGTTGTGCCCTCAAGCGTGGCACTTGTCAGGTTTCGGTTGGAGCGCGAAGAGCGAAAAATGCCCGGGCGCTGAGGGTGACGATGTGAGACACGCTTGCGGTTGCCGATACATCCGCGATCGCGCGCGTGAGCGCTTCGCGCGTGCGCTGGGATCGCCGGTCGTCGGGCGGTCGCTCGGCGGCGTCGCTCCGGCTTGACGAGATAGGTTAGCTAACCTATTCTCCTCCTTGGGGGCCGGAATGGGCTCGGTCCCGCAGCAAGGAGGAACGAGAGGATGAGCCGCCCCGTCGTCAACGAGGCTCGCGACCAGGAGATCGCGCACGCGTACACCGAGGAGGGCCTGTCCCGAGCGGAGATCGCTCGCCAGTACAAACTCACGCCGCCGCGCGTCTCACAGATCCTGGCACGGCTCGGCGTCGCCACGAGACCGCCGGGCCGCCCGCGGAAGCCGCTCGGCGGCTCCCACTGCAACCGCAACCCGACGGCGTCGGCCGCGGAGAACGACGCGAGGAGGAGGAGATGAGAATCGCCGGGCCGACCCCGAGCGGAGGAGCCTACGCGGTTGCGGTCTACCTCCGCGATCTCACAACGCTGGAGGAGGTGCCGCGGGAGGAGGCGAGCGCGGTCGCGATCACGGAGTACGACGGCGCCGGGCGGATGATCATGGAGACGTTCGGCGAGATCGTCCCCTCCGCGAGATCGCGCGCGTCCTGCGCCGTCACCTCGGCCGCGGCGAGGTGCGCGACCTTGAGCTGAGCCGACGCCACGGCCTTCGAGGCGCGGCGGCTCGATGGTGATGAGCTGATTCGAGGACGCGTTCTGGACGGTC
>JBOHAJ010000350.1:0-2906 GCA_050697715.1 Gaiellaceae bacterium | reverse complement strand
ACCTCGAGCACCTGCTCCTGGAAGATGATCGCGCCGAGCGTCTCCCGCAGGCACTCCGCCAGGAGCGGGTGGTCGTAGGGCGGCTCGTAGTCCGGGTCCTCCCGCTTGCGCTGGCGCCGTTCGATGTACGGGTGCACCGCTTTGCCCTGGATCGGCCCGGGGCGCACGAGCGCCACCTGGACGGTGAGGTCGTCGAGGTTCTCAGGCCTCGTGCGCAGGAGGCTCTGCATCTGCGCGCGGCTCTCTATCTGGAAGAGCCCGACGGTGTCCGCCTCCTGAATCTCCCGGTAGACGGCCCGGTCGTCGAGGGGGACGCGGGAGAGATCGATCGCCTCGCCGCGCAGGGAGACGATCTGGTCCACGCACTCCTCGACCGCGGAGAGCATCCCGAGCCCGAGCAGGTCGATCTTGAGGAAGCCCGCGTCCGCGCAGGAGTCCTTGTCCCACTGGCAGAGCTGGCGCCCCTCCATCGCCGCCGGCTCGACGGGGACGAGCTCGACGAGCGGCCGGGTGGAGATGACCATTCCGCCCGGGTGCTGGGAGAGGTGGCGCGGGAGGCCCGCGATCTCGACGCAGAGCTCGCGGAAGGCGCGCCAGCGCGGCGAGCGGAGCTTCGCCTCCGCGCCGGGGAGGAGCTCCATCTCCTCCCCCACCCTGCGCGCGTTCCAGCCGTCAGAAACGCGTGCGAGGCGCTCGAGCTCGGCCGGGGGCAGCCCGAGCGCCTTGCCGACGTCGCGGATCGCGCCACGCGAGCGGTAGGTGGCGAAGCTCGCCACGAGCGCAGAGTGCTCGCGTCCGTAGCGCTCGCAGACGGCGACGATCAGCTTGTCGCGGATGTCTCGGGGGAAATCGAGATCGATGTCGGGGACGGCGGCGAGCTCCCGGTTCAGGAACCGCCCGAGCGCGAGCTCGCTCGCCACCGGGTCGACGTGCGAGAGGCCGGTGAGGTAGCAGACGATCGAGCCGACGGAGCTGCCGCGGCCGCGGCCCGGCGGGAGGAGGTGACGGGGCGAGCCGGGCCCTCTGACCTCGAGGGCAACCTCGCGCGCGAGCTCGAGCACCTCCCAGTGAAGGAGGAAGAAGCCCGAGAGGCCGAGCTCGGCGGTCAGCGCGAGCTCCTCTCGCAAGCGGGCTTGCGCCCGATTGCGAAGAAGGGTCGGGGCATTTCTGTAGCGGTCCCGGAAGGCGCGGTCACAGACCTGCGCGAGCTGGACGTCTGCGGGCGTCGGCCCGTCCGAGAAGTCGGGGTAGCGGTAGCCGAGCTCCTGCGTGAGGTCGAACTCGAGGCGCTCGGCGAGCTCTCGCGTCGTCGTCACGGCGTCGCGGTCGTCCGGAAAGCGGGCGGCGGCCTCGGCGGGCGGGAGGAGGACGCCCTCTCCGTTGCCGCGGCGCTCGGGCTCGCAGGCCTCGAGCGACGTCCTGTGCTTCACGGCGACGAGCACGTCCTGGAGCCGGAGGCGCCGAGGGTGGTGGGCGTGGACGTCCCCGGTGGCGACGGTGCGGGCGCCGAGCGTCTCGGCGAGGTCGCGCAGGGTGGCGTTCCGGCGGGCGTCGCCGCGCAGGTAGGGGCGCTGGAGCTCGACGAAGAAGCGCTCGGGCCCGAAGGCGCGGGCGAGACGGGCGACGGCGTTCGGGTTCCTGACCGCGAGCCCGGCCCGCGCGCAGCCGGACAGGCAGACGAGGCCCTCGTTCTGCTCCTCCAGGAGCGCGGGGTCGAGGCGCGGATTCAGCCGCTCGTCGGCGTGCGCGGCCGTCAGCAGGCGGCACAGGTTCGCGTAGCCGCGCGGGGTCTCGACGAGGAGAGTGACGTGCGAGCCGTCGGCGAGCGTCGCCTCGGCGCCGGTGATCGCGCGCAGGCCGAAGGCTTTGGCGGCGTGGGCGAACTCGAGCGAACCGTAGACGCCGTCGTGGTCGGTGAGCGCGAGCGCCTCGTAGCCGAGCTCGACGGCACGGGCGGCGAGCTCCTCGGGGAGCGAGGCGCCGACCAGGAAGCTGTAGGCGGAGTGCGCGTGGAGCTCGACGTAGCCCGGCCCGCTCATGGGCGACTCCCGGCACGATGCGCGCGCCACCCGTGCGCCCTTCGGCGATACGCTCGAAGGCGGGAGGTGGGCGGGCGTAACCCCTTAAAAAGGCGCCCGCAGAGGCCCTTCACGCCCGCTGCGTGAACCATCCTCCACCCTCCTCGTCGAGGAAGACGACGGCGTTCATGCCCGTGGCCAGCACGACGTCGAAGTAGCGCCGCCGCACCGGCTCCTTCGTCCACCAGCGGTCGACCACGCGCCACTCCTCGCGCACGAGCGCCACGGCCACGCCGCCCACCCGCGCGGGCACGCCCCCCTCCGCGTCCACGCGCGCCAGACGGGGCTCGTTCAGTCGTCGCGCGGAACGAGGATCGCCCTGCTTTCCGGGATGCGCGACCACGGCGCCACCTCGACCACTGTGCACACGGCGTCGAGCCCGGCCGCTGCTCGCGCCTGTTTGAGTCCCTCCCGCAAGCGCTCGCGCAGGCGGCTGCCCCGTGGCCGGACCAGCTCGGCCTGGGTGCCGGCCGACTCCGTCAGCTCCCCGAGCTCGAGCCGAAGCTCGCTCGTCGGGGCCGGCAGCTCCGCGAGCTTGGGGGCGAGTGCGAGCCGAAGGCGGTGGGGCTCCGCCGTCGGCTCCCGCAGGGTGAGCGAGCGTCGCCAAGAGCCCCCGCCGACGAGCTTCGCCGAGAGGGCGAGCTGCCGCGGGACCCGGCCCGCCCGCTCCGGACGGGCGAGGACGCGCTCGAGAAGCGCGGTGAGGGCCCGCGCGAGCGTGAGCTCGTTCGCCACCGGCTCGGGGAACTCGAGCGCCTCTGCGATCTCCCTAGGAGGCCTCCGGGCCGTGATCCGTGCGTCGCCTTCCCCGTTGGCGAGCCGCCCGGC
>JBOHAJ010000349.1:0-4780 GCA_050697715.1 Gaiellaceae bacterium | reverse complement strand
CTGCGAGGCGCTCCGGCGAGAGCCGCGCAGAGATCTCCGGATCGTCCTCGTTGAGCCTTCGGAAATCGAGGTCGTCATCCCACGCACCCAGCGCGTGCGACTGACGGAGACGGTATGCCTCGTCGCGCTCGTGGCCTCCGGCCACGAGCGCGCTCAGGACGCGCTGGCTGAAGACGAGCCCGTGCGAGGCCTCGAGGTTCCCTCGCATGCGCGCCGCGTCAACGACGAGGCCGTCCACGAGCCAGGCGAAGCGGTCGAGCATGTAGTCGAGCGCCAGGAACGCGTCGGGCAGGACGATGCGTTCGGCGCTCGAGTGGGAGATGTCGCGCTCGTGCCAGAGCGCGACGTTCTCGAGCCCGACCTGGGCGGCCGCGCGGACGACGCGCGCGAGCCCACAGATCCGCTCGGCGACGACCGGGTTGCGCTTGTGCGGCATGGCGGACGAGCCCTTCTGGCCGCGCGCGAACGGCTCGTGCACCTCACGCACCTCGGTGCGGGCGAGATGACGGACCTCGGTGGCGAAGCGCTCGAGCGACGCGGCGCAGAGTGCGAGCGTGGAGAGGAGCTCGGCATAGCGGTCGCGTGGGACGACCTGCGTCGCGGCCGACTCGGGGACGAGGCCGAGCCGCTCGCACGCAATCCGCTCGACCTCGGGGTCGCCGCCCGCGTACGTCCCCACCGCGCCCGCGAGCTTGCCCACGCGCATCCCTTCGAGCGCCCGTTCGAGTCGCGCGCGATCCCGGTCGAGCTCGAAGGCCCAGCCCGCAAGCTTGGTCCCGAACGTGATCGGTTCGGCGTGCACCCCGTGCGTACGGCCGGCCATGACGGTCTCGCGGTGTTCCTCCGCGCGCCGGATCACCGCCGCGAGCGCGCGCCCGAGGCCGTCGAGGAGCAGTCGCCCGGCCTCGCGCACCTGGAGCGCGGTCGCGGTGTCGAGCACGTCCGAGGACGTAAGCCCGTAGTGGAAGTAGCGGCCGGCCGGGCCGAGTCCCTCGACCACGGCGTCCACGAAAGCGGCGAGGTCGTGCTGAGTGCGCTCTTCGATCTCGCGCACGCGTTCGGGACTCGGAGGCACGGCACGCTCGCGGATCTCGACCACGGCCTGGCGCGGGACCGTGCCGACCTCGGCCCAGCCCTCGAGCGCGGCCAACTCGACGTCGAGCCAGCGCGCGAGCTTGCCCTTCTCCGACCAGACACGCTGCATGGCCGGTCGGGAGTAGCGGGCGATCACCGTCCCGATTCTAGAGAGCCGTGAAGACCGACCCCTCCTTCGAAGGGAGAGAACTTCCTCAGGCTGTCGCCTCTCGGCGGCAAGTACAAGGTCCTCTAGAGCTGGGCCGTCGGCGGCCGTCCCGGCGTGCCCGGGTAGCCGCCCCCCTGGCCGAGGATCTTCGCCGCGAGAATTGCTGCGTTGCGGGCGCCGTCGATCGAGACGCAGGCGACCGGAACGCCTGGCGGCATCTGCACGATCGAGAGGATCGCGTCGAGCCCCCCCATGACGCTCTTCGACGACCTGAGCGGCACGCCGATCACCGGCAGGTCGGTGTAGGCGGCGACCACGCCGGGCAGCGCGGCCGCCATCCCGGCAGCGGCGATGATCACGCGGACACCGCGGAGCGCCGCCGTCGAGGCGTACTCGGCCACGCCGCGGGGGTCGCGGTGGGCGGAAAGCACCTTCAGCTCGAAGGAGATTGCGCGCTCGCCCAACTCCTCCGCCGCAGGCTCCATCGCCTCCCGATCGGACTCCGAGCCGATGAGGATGCCGACGAGCGGCCCGGCCTCCTCGAACTCCTCGAGCACGGGGAGGGGGAGGGAAGCTTCCTCAGGACGCGACACGGGCCGCCTTCAGCGCGACGTCGCGCCGGTAGTGGGCGTCGGGAAAGTCGATGAGCTCGACCGCACGGTACGCCCGCTCGCGTGCGTCCGCGACCGAGCTGCCCGTCCCGGTGACGTTCAGCACTCGCCCGCCTGCGCTGACCAGCGCGTCGCCGCGCCGGGCCGTCCCGGCGTGGAAGACGAGCGCTCCTGCGGCCTCGGCCTCCTCGAGCCCGCCGATCTCGACGCCGCTGGTCGGTGTCTCCGGGTACCCGGCCGACGAGAGCACGACCGTGACCGCTGCATCGGGCGAGTCCGCGAGCTCCGCCTCGTGCAGCGAGCCCGCGGCCGCCGCGGCGAGCGCCGGAAGCAGGTCGCCCTCGAGCTGCGGGAGGACAGCCTGCGTCTCGGGGTCGCCGAAGCGGCAGTTGAACTCGAGCACGCGCGGGCCCTCGTCGGTGAGCATGAGCCCTGCGTAGAGGAGCCCCTGGAAGGGCACTCCCCGCTTCGCCAGCTCGTGCAGCACGGGGCGGTGCACCGCCCCGACAAGCTCCTCGACGTCCTCCGACGAGAGCATGGGCACCGGCGAGTAGCTCCCCATGCCGCCGGTGTTCGGCCCCTCGTCGCCGTCCCGGAGGCGCTTGAAGTCCTGGGCGGGTGGGAACGGAAGCGCCTCCGAGCCGTCGCAGAGCGCGAAGAGCGAGACCTCCTCCCCTTCGAGGAGCTCCTCGATCACGACCCGCTCCCCGAGCGCCTGCACTCGCGGCCACGCGGCGTCCGCCTCGTCCTGTGAACGGCAGACGAAGACTCCCTTGCCGGCAGCGAGGCCGTCCGCCTTGATTACGCACGGCGCCCGCGGCTCGTCCAGCTCGGCCGCGGTCGGGACTCCGGCAGCCCGCATCACGTCCTTGGCGAATCCCTTCGAGCCCTCGATTCGCGCCGCGCCCGCGCCCGGTCCGAACACGGCGACGCCGGCGTGGCGCAGCGCGTCGGCGACTCCAGCCACGAGCGGCGCCTCGGGCCCGACTACGACGAGGTCGATCTCGGCCTCGCGGCAAAGGTCGAGGAGGGCCTCCGCGTCGTCCGCCCGCACGGGGTGGCAGCGTCCCAGCCGCGCGATCCCCGGGTTCCCCGGCGCTGCGTGCAGCTCGCCCAACTCCGGGCTCTGCTTGATCTTCCACGCGAGCGCGTGCTCGCGCCCGCCCGACCCCACGACGAGGACGTTCATGGCGCCCGAGTGTAGAGCGGGGGTCGGGTGTTTGAAAGACGCCTCCCGCGCGGTACAGGACTCCCATGCAGGAACCAGGACCGCACAGGCACGAGTGGGAGAGCGAGTGGCGGGCGCTCGAGCCGCTCGTCGTGGACGCGCCGGGCGAGGCGCTTCCCGAGCTCGACCGATTGCTCGAGCGGATGCTCGAGGACCAGGGGGATTCCGAGCCGGAGGTGCTGGCCGCCTTCCGTGCCGCGCGCGAGATCACAGGCCGGGTCGAGCAGGGCGAGGACGTCGATCCCGCCGAGGTCGGCCAGACGGTCGGCCTCTATCGCGAGCTGTACCAGCATCTGCTCCAGCGCACCGGCGACGTCGGCTGAACCCGCCCCCGCCCAGCCGGATCCACGACCGCTTGTGTTTCACCGGCACAAGCCGCGGCGGCCGCACGAGCCCTCGTGGGATCGAGGTCGGGAGGCCGACACTTGGTATGCGTGGAACACAAAGTCGTCTTGCCTCGGCGGGCGACGGAGTCCGGGCTAGGCTCCGGGCGTGATCCTCGCGGTCGCGCTCCTCACCGCTTTCTTCGCCTTCGGGCTCGCCGTGCAGCGGCATGCGCCGTCGGCCGTTCTGCGCGAGCGCCTCTGGGCCGCGTACTTCTGGACCGTCACGCCGGCGCTCGTGTTCACCGCCTTCTCGACGATCGAGTTCGACCGGGAGCTGGGCCTCGCGCTCGCGGCCGCGATCCTCGCCTCGTGGCTCGTCATCCTCGCCGGCTTCTCCTACGCGGCAGCGGTCACCTCTGCGCGTGACGAGCGGGGCGCGATCGCCCTCGGCGCCGGCTTCCCGAACACCGGCTTCGTGGGCTACCCGCTCGCCCAGCTCGCGCTGGGCAGCGACGGGCTCGTCCTCATGGTCCTGTACGACCGGCTCGCGTGGCTCGTCCCCTCGACGGCGATCTCGACCACGATCGCCCGCCTGCACGGGCTGCGGGAGCCGCCGCGGACGACGACCGGTCGCCTTCGTGCCGTGCTCGTCAACCCGCCGCTCCTGGCCGCGGTCGTCGCGATCGGACTCAGGCTTGCGGGAATCGATGCCGGCGCCCTGGCCGAGCCGCTCGGACGCGTGGCGGCGGAGATCGTCGGCCCTGCCGGATTCTTCCTCCTCGGGCTCGTCCTCCCGCTCGAGCCGCCCGCGCACGACGTGCCGGAGCTGCGCAAGGCGGCCGGCGTCCTCGCGATCCGCTTCGCAGTGGCCCCGCTCGTTCTCCTGGCCATGGGGCTCGCCCTCGGAACGGACGTGCCGGCCGCCTTCTACCTCGGCGCCGCCATGCCCTGCGCCTTCCACCTGCTGATCCTCGCGCGCGTCTTCGACGTGCGGCCGCAGCTCGTGCGCCTGCTCGTCGTGGGCTCCACCGTCCCTGCGGTGGTGGCCGTAGTCTCGGCCGCCGCACTCGTGCGCTAGACGACTCGTTCCGTCGAGCGGTCGCTTGGCAATAGTATTGCCCTCGAAGCGACGAGGCCCGCGGCCGCGTGGCCCTTCGCCGATTTCACCCTCGGTTGAGGCAGCGAGCAAAAGGAGTTAGCGGTATGGCAACGGTCGAGACGGGCCCCACCCAGATTCAGAGCGTTCTCGCGAAGGGGCCGATCCCCGACCCGATCCCCACGCTGGACAAGGCGCGCAGCGACCCGACGCGCCTGCAGCGGATCCAGGAGATCCGCAAGCTCATCAACGAGCTCGGGATCAAGTACATCTTCT
>JBOHAJ010000348.1:0-6220 GCA_050697715.1 Gaiellaceae bacterium | reverse complement strand
ATCTCCAACTCCACGCGCCCCGGCAACACCTCGAACAGCCGACGACCAGCGCCGAACAGCACCGGGATCTGGTGAATCTGCAACTCATCCAGCACACCGGCCTCGAGTGCCCGCTGCGCTGTGTACGCGCCATGCACCAGTACGTCTCGGTCCCCGGCGGCGGCCTTCGCCTGTGTCATCGCGCTGGCGATCCCGTCCGTCACGTACGTCACCAACGGATAGTTCGCGACGGACGGGCCGGGCGGCCGGTGACTGGGCACGAAGATCGGGACACCGTGATTATCACCGCCCCAGTGATCGATCTGCTCCGCGGTACGACGACCCACCAGCACCGCACCGTACGCGTCCATCTCGTCGAACAACTCCCCGGCCGGCCCGGACGGCCGGCCGTACTCTCCGTCCGGAGTGGTGAGCCACTCGTGCAGCCGGTCGAAGCCGTCGCCGCCGGGGTTGCCCGGTTCGTCGTTCGGACCCGCGATGTACCCGTCGAGTGACATCGACATGTAGAGCACTGATGCAGACACTTCGACCTCCTGTGGCCTCGATCCAAGCTGGTTTCACCTTGTTGTAGGCCCGGCATGGCGGCATTTACTCATCGGCCGGCCGGGCCCAATTTCATCAAGGCACCAATCATTTACAGGACACGCCCTAGGCATTGCACTACACCGCCGGCGCTCGGGTGGAGCGCCGGGGTGAACCAACCAAAGGGGGACGAGTCAAGGAGCCCGCGTTGGTTTCAATTGGAAGGACTTGGGAAAGACCGTGAGCGTGCAGATACGGATCAACGACCCGAATCTCCTGGGTGACCTCGTCGCCTCATTCGAGCGCGCGTGTTGCCGGGTCGAGGCGATGGGGCGGGACATGCTCGAAGTCTCGTCCCCGTCAACCCTGCTGACGGCCGCGCAGGCGCGCCGGGAGATCGGTTTCTACCTAGCGACCTGGCAGATCAGGCACCCGGGGGCCCGGGCCGAGTTCGTCGACTGATTCCTCTCCCGGAAGAGGAGCCTGCGTCCGGCCGTCCTCTGTTCAGGATGTGGAGAATGGACTGGGTCTGGACAGCGCTCTGGGTGGGCTACACGGTCACGGCGCTTCCCTTGCTCGCCTGGGCGCTCGCGCAGCTCGCAGGCTGAGCAGGCGCCGAGAACAGTACTGTGAGGCCGTGGACGAGCTCACGGTCCTCATCTGGAGCGACTACACCTGACCCTTCTGCTACGTCGGTCTCGCGCGGGCCGAGTGGCTGGAGCGCCGGTTCGGCGCCCAGGTCGAGTGGCTCCCGTTCTATCTCCACCCGGAGTACCCGCCCGAAGGGATTCCGCGCTCCTCGCTCGAGCAGCGCTACGGGCCCGGCGTCCACGGGCACACGCAGCAGGTCATCGAGGCCGCCGGGCTCACGTTCAATCCACCGGACACCCTCGCCAACACCCGCCACGCGCTCGAGGTGACCGAGCTTGCGCGGGACCGCGGTCTCCACGAAGCGGTGCACACGCGGCTCATGCACGCGTTCTGGTCGGAGGCGAGAGACATCGGCGACGACGGCGTGCTCCTCGAGCTCGTCGACGAGGCGGGCCTCGGCCCCGACGAGGCCCGCGAAGCGATCGCCGACGGTCGCTACGCAGAGCGGGTCGAGGCCTCCACCCAGGCGGCGAACCGGCAGGGGGTCTACGCGATCCCGGCCTTCGTCCTCGGGGGACGCCTCCTCGTCCTCGGCGCCCAGCCGGAGGAGCTCTTCGAGCGTGCAGTCGAGCAGCTGCGCGCCGCGTAGGCACTGGCCGGGCGCCGCGTAGCTGAGGCGGTGGGCGGAACGGCGAGCGGGTGCCGCTCCGCCCAGGACCCCGGTGCCTCAGTGCTCGAGCCGTACACCTCGTTATCCCGTGACCGCGCGGAGGGCGTTGACGCGGCCGAAGCCGTAGACAGGATCCACCCCGGGCGAGCCGAGGTCGTCCGCGGTCTGCTTCAGCTTCGCGTAGACGAAATTGGGCGTGGCGGCGGCTCCGTACCTCGAGATGATCAGAGCCGCGACCGCTGCCACGTGGGGCGTGGCCATGGACGTGCCCGCGAGCGCGTCGTAGCCGTTCGAGCCGCAATCGAACTCGGACCCAGGCCAGATGGTGGACCAGACGTCCTCGTCGTCGTTGCAGAAGACGCTGCCGAGCCCGCCCGGCGCCACGACGCCCACGTTCGTCCCGAAGTTCGAGAACCACGAGTGGTTGTCACGGCGGTCGACCGAGCCCACGCAGAGCGCCTTCGTGTGCGAGGCGGGGAAGTCGCAGGCCGGGAAGCCTTCGTTCCCGGCGGCGATGATCACCGCGGCGCCCTTCGAGTACGCGTACGAGATCGCCCGGTCGGTGTCGTTCCCCAGCGCCGTGACGATGACGGAGCCGGCGGGGTCGAAGCCGAGGCTGAGGTTGATCACCTTCGCGCCGTGGTCGGCCGCGAAGCAGATGCCCCGGGCGACGTCGGAGTCCGATCCCGACCCGGTCTCGTCGAGCACCTTCACCGGTAGCACCTTCGCCGCCGGAGCGACGCCGGCGACGCCGCGCCCGTTGTTCGTCACGGCGGCGACCGTTCCGGCCACGTGCGTGCCGTGCCCGTGGTCGTCCTGGGCGAGCGCGCTCGAGCTCTTGCCGTTCTTGGCCGGCTTCTGGTACGGACAGCGGTAGGCCGTGTTCTTCGTCATGTCGGCGCCCGCCTGGCGCACGAGGTTGGCCGCCAGGTCGGGATGGTTGTAGTCCGAGCCGGTGTCGACGACGGCGACCTTGACGCCGCCGCCCCGCGTGACGCTCCACGCCTGGGGCGCCTTCACGTTGGCGATGCCCCACTGGTTGACCGCGCAGGGATCGTTCGCCCATGTGACGGCCGCCCCCCGGCAGGACGTGTCGTCGTAAGCGGCGCCCGCGGCGGGCGCGGCGACGAGCGTCGCGGCCGCGAGCGAGCAGAGGAGGAGCAGCCTGCCGAACTTCATGCGATACCCCCGGTGTGTGTCCCTGGCCAAACCCCCAAGAGGAGTTACCCGGAGAGGGGGTGACCCGAAACCCGTCGGAGGCTACGCCACGCCGGCGGGAAGAGGCAACGCTAGCTTGCTCCCTTCGCCCCGTCGGGATCCATGAAGGGGTACCGGTAGTCCGTGGGAGGCAGGAAGGTCTCCTTGATCGTCCTCGGGCTCACCCAGCGGATGAGGTTCCACATCGAGCCCGCCTTGTCGTTCGTCCCGGAGGCGCGCGAGCCGCCGAACGGCTGCTGCGCAACGACGGCGCCGGTCGGCTTGTCGTTCACGTAGAGGTTCCCGGCCGCGTACCGGAGCACGTCCTCGGCCTCGACCAGCGCTTCGCGGTCGTCGGCGAAGATCGCGCCCGTCAGCGCGTACGGGGCCGTCCGGTCGACGAGCTCGAGCGTCTCCTCCCATTTCCCGTCGGGGTAGACGTAGGTCGTCACGACAGGCCCGAAGAGCTCGTCGCGGAGGAGGCGGAAATCGGCGTCCTCCGTCTGGATCACGGTCGGCTCCACGAAGAAGCCCTCGCTGTCGTCGTAGCCGCCGCCGACAACCACCTCGGCCTTCGCGTGCGCCCGCGCCTCCTCGATCGCCTCCTTCTGCGTGCGGAAGGAGGCCTCGTCGATGACCGCGCCCATGAAGTTTGAGAAGTCGCTGACGTCGCCCACACGCAGCTCGCGCACCTGCTCGACGAGCCGTTCCTTGAGCTCCGGCCAGAAGCTCGCCGGCGCGTAGACGCGCGAAGCGGCCGAGCACTTCTGCCCCTGGTATTCGAAGGAGCCGCGCACGATCGCGGTCGCGACCGCCTCCACGTCCGCGGTCGGGTGCGCGACGATGAAGTCCTTGCCGCCGGTCTCGCCCACGATCCGCGGGTAGCTCCGGTAGGCGGCGATGTTCTTGCCGACCGTCCTCCACATGTCCTGGAACACCGCGGTCGAGCCAGTGAAGTGGACGCCGGCCAGATGCTCGCTCCCGAGTGCCGCGTCGCCGATCTCCTTGCCGGATCCGTAGACGAGGTTGAACACGCCGTCCGGCAGGCCCGCCTCCTGGAGCAGGCGCATCGTGTGGTACGCGGAGAGCATGGCCGTCGAGGCCGGTTTCCACACGACGGTGTTGCCCATGAGAGCGGGTGCGGTCGGCAGATTGCCGCCGATGGCCGTGAAGTTGAAGGGCGTGACGGCGAAGACGAAGCCCTCGAGCGGCCGGTACTCCATCCGGTTCCAGACGCCCGGGGACGAGATCGGCTGCTCCTCGTACATCCGGGTCATGAAGGTCGGGTTGAAGCGCCAGAAGTCGGTGAGCTCGCAGGCCGCGTCGATCTCCGCCTGGTGCGCGGTCTTGGACTGGCCGAGCATCGTCGCCGCGTTGAGCGTGTCCCGCCACGGGCCCGCGAGGAGCTCGGCGGCGCGGAGGAAGACGGCCGCGCGCTCCTCCCAGGGGAGGCGGCTCCAGTCGTGCCAGGCCTCCGCCGCGGCCGAGATCGCCTGCTCGACCTCCTTGGCGCCGCCCAGGTGGACGTCGGCGAGCACGTGATCCTTGTCGTGCGGCATGACCGCCTGGCGCAGGTTCCCGGTCGTCACGTCCTTCCCGCCGATGACGCAGGGGATCTCCGGGCGCTCGTTCTTCATCTGCTCCAGGCGGACCTGGAGGCTGGCGCGCTCGGGCGTACCGGGCGCGTACGAGCGCACGGGCTCGTTGACCGGCGGCGGAGGGCGGAAGATCCCGGGAGCGCTCATCGCCACGGCATTCTATGCAGGTGCGGATCGTGCGCTACGAGGTCTCGGGCTGGGGCGTGGGGGAGCTCTACCTTCGCGGCGGGACGCTCCTCTACCACGAGCTTCCCGCAGCCGGACGCGCCGGCGACGGTGGCGGGCACCCGCTCGTCGAACGCCTGCTCGCGTACTTTGGCGGTCAGAAGGTCGGCTTCGACGACGTCGAGCTCGACCTCTCGGGGGCGACTCCCTTCCAGCGCTCGGTCGCGGAGGTGCTGCGCCGGGTGCCGTACGGCGAGGTGGTCACGTACGGAGAGCTGGCCGCCCTCGCCGGGCACCCGAACGCCCAGCGGGCGGCCGGGTCCTTCTGCGCGGGGAACCGCTTCGCGCTCATCGTGCCGTGCCACCGCGTCGTGGCGGCGGACGGCATCGGCTCCTACGGCTCGCTCGGAGTCGGCTACAAGCGGCGTCTGCTCGGGCTCGAGGGGGTCGAGCTGTGAGCCTCTCCGAGGGAGTCAGGGGCGAGCTCGCGGCGATCCAGCCGCGCAAGGCGTGCTGCCGGCTGGCGGAGCTCTCCGCGCTCGTGCGCTCCGGCGGCAGCGTCCACCTGCGGGGAGGCGGTCGCATCGCGCTCCACGTCGAAGTGGCGAGCCCGGCCGTCGCCCGCCGTGCGTTCTCCCTCCTGCGCTCGTACGGGGTCCACTGCGAGATCCGCACCTACCGGCAGCGGGCGTTCGAGCGCGCGACGCGCTACCAGCTCCACATGGACGACGACGCGCGGGCGCTCCAGGTGCTGAACGAGGCCGGCGTCCTCGATGTGAACCTCGCGCCGCTCGGGCGGCCGCCGCGCCGGGTCGTCGCCCGCTCGTGCTGCCGCGCGGCCTACCTCCGCGGCGCGCTCCTCGCCGCCGGGTCGGTGTCGGGGCCGCGCAACGCTCACCTGGAGCTGCGCGCGGCCGCCGAGGAGGGGGCGCGCTTTCTGGCGGGGCTGGCGCAGTCCGAGGGCTTCCCGGTCGCTGCCTACGAGCGGGGCCGGCACGCCCTCGCCTACGCGAAGGGGGTGGAGACGATCGCGGACCTCCTCGCCTTCCTGGGCGCCCACGAAGCGGCGCTGCGCCTGGGAGAGGGGGCGGTCGTGGCGGCGACGCGCGCGCGGGCGAACCGCCTCGCGAACGCCGACCACGCGAACATCGTGCGGGCCAGCCGCGCCGCCGACGCGCAGCTCCGTGCGATCCGGCGTCTGGAGCAGAAGGGACGGCTGGAGGAGCTCTCGCCCGAGCTCAGGGAGATCGCGCGCCTGCGTTCGCGTCACCCGACACTCCCGCTTCGGGAGCTCGCCCGCCGCTGCCGCCCGCCGGCGACGAAGGCGGCGGCGCATCGGCGGCTCGCCAAGCTCCAGCGGCTCGCGGAGCGCTAGTGCCCCTTCAGGTGATGCTGCCCCGCTTCTGGGTCGCGAGCACCAAGCCAGAGTCCGCACTCGCCCGCAGGCAAGGCTGGATAGCCTTGGCAAGGGCGAGGG
>JBOHAJ010000347.1:0-6223 GCA_050697715.1 Gaiellaceae bacterium | reverse complement strand
GGTCGCGGCCGCCTCCTGAAGCACACGCCCCGAAAAACCCGGTCGAGCGGGTGAGCTGAGCCACTCCTTCAGCGGGCGACGGGGCCTCCCAGCCCGGCGAGGGTGTGAACAAGGCCGCGCGGCGCGGATGGGGCCGGCGACTGCGGCACCGACCCGTCAAGTCTCCGCAGCCGCGCGGCCTCCGCCTTCGCGAGGGGGCCGGCGACGGCCCCCTCGTCCGGCCGGTGAGACCCCTCCCTTCGAACGTCGAGGCGCCGCCTCCGCTGCGCTCTCATGAGTGAGATGAGCCAGGAGACCGGGGAACGAAAGCAGCGCCGGCCCGACGAGGACGCGCTCGTGCGCCGCTGGCGCCGGGAGCAGTTCCTCGCGATGGGCTTCGCCCCGGGCGAGGCGCGCCGCCTGACGACCCTGGCGGTCGATCTCGGCGACATGCGCCGGCTGCTCGCCTCCGGCTGCCCCCCCGAGACGGCCAGGCGGATTCTCCTCTAGGCCCATGCCGGTCGGACCGAACATGCGGGCGTACGTGCTGGCGACGGCCTTCTTCACGTCAGTCTTCTTCGCCATCGGCGCCTACCTGCCGGTCGGGCTCCTGCTGCGCGCGATCCTAAAGCCGTACTAGGTACAGCGCGATTCGCGAAAGCCTCGAATTTGGGGGCCGTTAGAGCGGACGACGGGGCTCGAACCCGCGACCCTTGGCTTGGGAAGCCAATGCTCTACCAGCTGAGCTACGTCCGCGCGCAGCCAACGATAGCAGCGGCTTTCGCCGGCTGAACGGCCGCCCGCATGCTCCATTCGAGGGATACCGCGACCGCTCGTTTGGGGCGAGGATGAGGGCAAGGAAGCGAGCGGCGAGTGCGGCCCCGCCCGTTCATGGAGGTGTCCGCGTGACAAACATTCGGATGAGACGCCGCGAGGAAGGGCAGACGATGGCCGAGTACGCCGTCGTCATCGGCGTCATCACTCCGTTTCTCGTGCTGGCGTTCGCGGCCATGGGAGACGCGATCGTGGCGCGTCTCGAGACGGTCATCGGCTTTTTGTCGTAAGCCTCGTGAACGCGAAGGGGCCCGGCGCTCGCCGGGCCCCTTGCGTTTGCGTTGCTAGCCGGCTCCGCGGTCCCTGAGGATGTAGAGACCGAAGTTGCGGTCGCTCACGAGCAGCAGGCCGCGGTGCGGCACGACGCTCCAGATGTTGACCGGGGGAGCGCCGGCGGGAGCACCCTGGCCCGTCCAGGACGCGACCTCGCGCGGCCTCCGCGGTCTACTGATGTTGAGCACCCGCACGCCGTCGCTGTACCACGATGCGTAGAGGGTGTTCGTCCGGAAGACCTCCGGATTGTGGACGCTCCAGGTGCCGTCCAGCGCGACCGCCTCGTTGTTCGTGTTCGGGGTCGCGAACGTGCTCAGCTGGACGGGGTTGGCCGGATCCGAGGTGTTGAAGAACCGGAGGTAGCCCCAACCGTTGAACTGCGCGGTGGAGGCCGTGCTCGCCCCGGTCATCCCGATCGTGAGCCCGGCGGCATCCGCCACGTTGAAGATCCTCAAGCCGGTCGAGTGACCGACGAAGATCCCCGGCAGCTGCGGCACGGGCTCGACGCCCGAGCCGCCCATGAGCACGAGCGCGTCGCCGCGAGCGGCGTCATTCATCACGATGAAGCCGTCGTAGCCGGCCGCCTCGGCCGCGGTCGCCTTGTCCTGGAAGAAGCAGACGCCCCGTATCGCCACCGCGATCTCTTCGGTGAGCGGGTCGCCGTCGTCCGGCGCAGGCGGCGCCGCCGGGTCACCCGGGCACGCCAGGCCGATGAACGTCGAGGAGCCGTTCATCGACTTGTCCGCGAGCGACACGATGGGCACGGTGAACGCGCCCTCCTGCCCCGGATACGGCCCGGCGTTCGGACCGTCCGTGATGCTGAAGACGGTCTCGAAGGGGCTGAAGTCCTCGTCCGCCTGGATGAGGAGCCGCTCTTGCCTCGCCGTGGCGGTCGAGTGCGCGTTCCCCTCCACGCCCACGTCGTACGCCGTTCGGCCGAGCACGGTCGGGTTCTCCGGATCGGAGATGTCGAGGATGATCACGCCCGCGTCCCAGTAGGACAGGTAGAGGCGCGTGCCGGCCTTGTTGAAGCGCGGGCTGTGCAGCAACGTGCGCGCGTCTCCGCCCTGGAGCACGCTCAGGTAGAAGGGCACGCCGAACAAGGGATCGTCCAGCACGCCGTACTCGCCGAGAAATGTCGGGTTGGCCGGGTCGCTGATGTCGACGAGGATGAGATCACCGACGCCGTTGACGGCGTTGGCGTCGGACGTGATCGCCTCCGAGTCCGGCGACGAGAGCGCCGCAACAGTGCGCCCGTCCGGAAGCCTCGCCACGTCGAGCTCGTGGA
The DNA here is from genome assembly GCA_050697715.1 of Gaiellaceae bacterium. Taxonomy (GTDB): domain Bacteria; phylum Actinomycetota; class Thermoleophilia; order Gaiellales; family Gaiellaceae; genus DASQWP01. The sequence goes on along the minus strand of JBOHAJ010000347.1, from coordinate 3,849 downwards.
CGTGACCGTGGGCCGCGTCCGTCGGCGTCGCGAAGATCGGCGGGTAGTCCTCACCGTTGAACAGGCTCAGGAACTGCGGGTTCCGCGGATCCGTGATGTCGTAGAGCTCGAGGCCGACAGCTCCGTCGGTCGCGCTCAGGCCGCAGTCCTGGAGACCGATGGACAGGATGTCCCGATTCCCGATGCGGATCGCCTGCATATCCTCCATGGACGTGTCCGCGTAGTCCAGCGTGTCCGAGAGCTTCACGGGCGCCCGCGGCCGCCGGATATCGATGATGTCGACGCCGGTGCCGGGGCACTCTCCCCGCCATTTTCCGACGAAGGCGAGGTTCTTGTACCCGGCGACGTCACCGTGCGCCTCGAGGTTGAACGGGTCGAGCTGGAGGGCTCCGACGAGCCGGACTCGATCCGAGGCGGCGGCGGCAGCGGTGGCGCCGCGGTAGGCCTCCACGTGCGAGAAGCCGCCGGCCTCGAAGAGCGGCGACGCCGGGCGCTCGGACGGGTCGTCCGACACGGCCCGACTCCCGGGGTTGTTGGCCGCCGCCGGGCCCGTGAGCGCAAGCGTCGCGGCGGCCGCTAAGGCGAGCAACAGCGTTTTCATGCTCTACTCCCTCTCCCCCCGGGGTCCCGAAAATAGCCGCAGCGTACTTATAACGCCTGCCACGAGCAAAAGGAAGAGGGAGGGGCGGCCGCCGCAGCGCCGCCCCTAAAACGGCGATCCTACTGTGTTTGCGGGCGGGATGGAATACTTTTGTCGAGAGACGAGAGGAGTGAGCGATGGGGAACGAGCACGACCTGGAGAAGACCGCCCGCGCGATCGTGGCGCCCGGGAAGGGGATCCTCGCCGCCGACGAGAGCTTCCCGACGATCGAGAAGCGCTTCAAGTCGATCGACGTCGAGTCGACCGAGGACAGCCGGCGGGCCTACCGGGAGATGCTCTTCCGCACGCCCGGCATCGGCGACCACATCAGCGGCGTGATCCTCTTCGACGAGACGATCCGGCAGAAGGCCGAGGACGGCACGCCGTTGACGAAGGTGCTCCAGGACGCAGGCGTGATCCCGGGGATCAAGGTGGACACGGGCGCCAAGCCGCTCGCCGGCGCCCCCGAGGAGAAGATCACGGAGGGCCTCGACGGCCTCCGCGACCGCCTGAACGAGTACCGCGAGCTGGGCGCTCGCTTCACGAAGTGGCGCGCCGTCATCGAGATCGGCGAGGACATCCCGAGCGCCTACTGCATCCACGTGAACGCCCACGCGCTCGCGCGCTTCGCGGCGCTCTCGCAGGAGGCGGCGCTCGTCCCGATCGTCGAGCCCGAGGTGCTGATGGACGGCGGCCACACGATCGACCGCTGCTACGAGGTGACGGAGGCGACCCTGGAGGCCGTCTTCAACGAGCTCTTCTCGCAGCGCGTGGTCTACGAGCGCATGCTGCTCAAGCCGAACATGGTGCTCCCCGGGAAGGAGTGCCCACAGCAGGCCTCGCCCGAGAAGATCGCCGAGGCGACGGTGCGCTGCTTCCGCAGCGTCGTGCCCGCCGCGGTGCCGGGGATCGTGTTCCTCTCCGGCGGCCAGAGCGACGAGCAGGCCACTGCCAACCTGAACGCGCTGAACAAGATCGGGCCGCATCCGTGGGAGCTCTCCTTCTCCTACGGCCGTGCGCTCCAGGCGTCACCGCTGAAGGCCTGGCGAGGCGAGGCCGCCAACGTCGGCGCCGGCCAGGAGGCGTTCGCGCATCGGGCGAAGCTGAACGGGCTCGCCCGCTCCGGCAAGTACACGCCGGACATGGAGAAGGAGCTGGCGGCGGCGTAGGCACTAACGCCACTGACGCCCCGAGAAGCGCTCCAGCTTCTCGAAGGCGTGTTGCGCCTCAACGCGGCGCACCGTGCCGGAGCGGGAGCGCATCACGATCGACTCCGTGACTGCACCGTCGCGCGTGTAGCGGACGCCGCGGAGCAGCGCGCCGTCCGTCACGCCCGTGGCCGCGACGAAGATGTTGTCCCCTCCGACGAGGTCGTCCGTCCTGAGCACGCCGCCCGGGTCGTAACCGGCGTCCAGGAGCCTCTGCCGCTCCTCGTCGTCGCGCGGCCAGAGGCGGCCGATCACCTCGCCGCCCAGGCACTTGACGGCCGCCGCGGCGATGACCCCCTCCGGGGTTCCGCCGATTCCCATCATGAGGTCGACGCCCGTACCGGGGCGGGCCGCCGCGATGGCCGGCGCGACGTCCCCGTCGGTGATCAGGTTGACCTTCGCCCCGACCTCGCGCAGTCCGTCGATGATCGACCTGTTGCGCTCGCGGTCGAGGACGACGACCGCGATGTCCGTCGGCTTCACTCCCTTCGCTTCCGCGGCGCGCTCAACGTTCTCTCCGGCCGACGCGTCGAGGTCGAGCGCCCCGACGACCTCCGGCCCGCCGACGAGCTTCTCCATGTAGACGGCCGCGCCGGGAAAGAACATCGTCCCGCGCTCCGAGACGGCGATGACGGAGATGGCGTTCGGCTGTCCCACCGAGGTGAGCCGCGTGCCCTCGAGCGGATCCACGGCGACGTCCACGTCGGGCGGCTGGCCGTTCCCGACCTCCTCGCCGTTGTAGAGCATCGGCGCCTCGTCCTTCTCCCCCTCCCCGATGACCACGACGCCGGTCATCGCGACCGTGTCCAGCATCGCCCGCATCGCGTCCACGGCCGCCTGGTCGGCGGCGTTCTTGTCGCCGCGCCCGATCCAGCGGCCGCAGCCCATCGCGGCGGCCTCGGTCACGCGCACGAGCTCGAGCGCGAGGTTGCGGTCCGGGCTGGTGCCGTTGCCCCCCTGCATCGAGCGGAATCCTAGTGGTGATCTAGCGTTCCGTCCGTGAGAGGCTTCGTTCGCCCCTGGGAGGCGGCGCTCGCCGTGCTGCTTCTCGCCGCCTCGCTCCTGCCGCTCGCCGTGCGCGACGAGCTCGACGCCCAGGCGCGCGCCGTCGTCGTCCTCGCTTCGACCCTCGACACGCCCGTGCTCGGCTGGGGTGCGGAACGTCTCACGCGGGAGCCTGACGTCCTCGAGACGACGGTTGCCGGGACACCCGCGACCGTTGCACGCCCGGGCGGCGGAGGTCCGTGGCCTGCGCTCGTGATCGTGAACGGGGCCACGGTCCTGGGTCGGCGCGAGCCGGCGCTCCAGCGCTTCGTGCGTGGGCTCGCCCGGGCGGGCTATCTCGCGGTGCTCCCCGATCTCCCCGGACTTGCGAACGGCGAGGTCGGCCGCCGGACGGTCGCCGCAACCGTAGCCGTGGCCCGCTCGGTCGCCGATTCCCCTGACGCGCGGCACGGGCGCGTCGGGCTCGTGGGCGTCTCGGTCGGGACCTCGCTCGCACTCCTCGCGGCCGAAGACCCCTCGCTCGCCGACTCAGTGTCCATCGTCGCGGGCACGGCTCCCTATGCCGACCTCGCCGAGCTGATCCGCCTCGCCACGACCGGCCACTACCGCGAGGGGAACCTGCTCGTTCCCTACGAGGTCGACCCCTTCCTCGCCGTGGCGGCGGCCCGGTCGCTCGCAGCGGCGCTGCCGCCGGGGCCGGAACGCAGCGCGCTCACGTCCCTCGCCGCGGAGATCGATGAAGATGCCGACGACCCCCTTGCGCCCCTCCGCACGCTTCCGCTCGAGGCGTTGGGCCCCGATGCCCGCAGCCTCCTCGAGCTCCTCGGGAACCGCGACCCGCAGCGCTTCGACGCTCTCTACGCCGCCCTTCCGGCCGAAGCGCGCACCGAGATCGCCCGGCTCTCGCCCCTCACGCACGCGGAGCGCCTCCGGGCGCCGGTCGAGCTCGCCTCCGCTCCGGACGACCCGTATGTCCCGCCGGCCGAAGCGCGCGCG
>JBOHAJ010000346.1:0-10592 GCA_050697715.1 Gaiellaceae bacterium | reverse complement strand
GATCTTCGATCGCCGCTCGGAGCCGATCGGCGCGGTTGGGGTCGCGGGCCCGCGGGAGCGCCTGCTTCGGCGCGGGCGGGAGCGCGAGATGGCGACCGCCGTCGTCGAGGCGGCGCGGGGGATTTCCCGCGACCTCGGCGCGCCGCGCTGGCCGCCGACCGCAGCCTAGTTCCAAGGAAGCGCCGCTCGCGTCTCCCAGTACCCGACCGGGTCCTCGGCGAGCCCGGCCAGTTCGCGGTCGGCCTCGTCGTCGTACTCGAGCTCGAGCGCCGCGAGATTGCTCTCGAGCGCCTCCACGGTGGCAGCCCCGCTCAGGACCACGTCCGCCCACGGCTGGGCGAGGGCGGCGGCGAGAGCAAGGGCGTCCGGTGTCGTCCCGCGCGTGCGCGCGAGCTGGATCAGGAAGGGGACGTCCCCGCGGGGCGTGAGCCGGCCGTTTGCGAGCGCCTCCTTGACGATCACCACGAGGCCGGCGGCGTGGGCGCCCTCGAGCGCCCGGCCGGCGGACCGCTCGAGCAGATTCCACGTCGCCTGGACCGCGTCGAAGCCGCCGACCTCGAGCGCGCGCTCGATCGTGTCGGCTTGCCGCGGGCCCGTCACCGTGAGGCCGATCGCGAGTCCCGCCTTGCGGAGACGGGCGAGCTCGTCGAGGACCTCTCGATTCTCGAGCACGCCGCTCTCGAGCGTCGCCGAGTGGATCTGGTACAGGCCGAGGTGGGAGCCGAGCAGCGCACGGCTCTCGGCGAGCTGCCGTCGCAGAGTCGCCGCCGTCAGGTCCTTGACCTCGTGCCGCTCGGCGTCGACGCGCCAGCCGGCGGTGTAGGCGTACCCCCACTTGGATCCGACCGTCACGTCGCCCGGGCTCAGGCTGCGGTGGTCGAGCCAGGAGGCGAGGAAGGCTTCGGCCTTGCCGTACGAGCGAGCGGCGTCCAGGTAGCGGACGCCGGCGGCGTACGCTGCGTCGAGGACGCGATGCGCGTGTCGCTCCATCGCCGCGACTTCCGTCCGCTCGGCGAGATCCGCCGCGTGACCCACGTTGATGTAGCCGGGTCGTCCGAGCGCGGCGAGGCCGAGACCGAGCGGGGTGACTGGCAGCGCGGCCGCGCCGAGAACCCGCGTGCCGTTCTCGCCCACCTCCGTCACGATAGCGAGGGGCGGGGAAACTCCCCGCCCCTCGCTGAGGTCGATGTCTTCGTCGTTACTGGTCGGCCCAGTAAGCGGCTTCGGACACCATGGGCCACTCGCGTTCGGGATCCGCCCGGTAGAGCGGGTTCATCGCGAAGGCGGTGACCCTCGCCGTGCTGCCCGCCGCCGCTGCCGGCGCGTGCACGATGATCGGCGCGTTCGCGGGCGCGGTTCTCGGGAACCTCCAGAGGCCCGCGGCGAAGGTGCTCGTCGTGTCGCCGAGCAGGCGACCGTCCACCGTCGCTCCGGCCGGCACGGTCGAGAACCACGTCGGCGGGTCCATGATCGCGGTGTCCTGGCTTGGGTACGCGCCGACGATCACGCTGGCGGCGCCGCCCGCGTTCTGCCAGTAGAAGATTCCGCTCTGGCCGCCCCCGGTACTGCTTCCCGTCGCGAGCCCGGGTAGCTGTCCCGAGTTCGCAGCGCTCAGGAAGCTCGCCCCGGCGGCCATGGCGCCGATATATCCGCCGCCGCCGTTGAAGAACGCCGTCAGACGCGCCCGGGACGTCGGCGCGTTCGCCGCCGGCCAGGTGATGGTATTGAAGACGACGTCGTAGCCGTCGAGCGGGTTCGGTCCGGCGGCGTTGTTCAAAGCGCTGGCTGACCCGGTCGGCACCGGGTCGGCCGCGAAGCCGAGGTTCCTGAGCGACCAGACGCTCTGGTTCAAGGCCGCCGCGGCTCCTGCCACCAGCACTGCGATCCGGGGAACGCCCTCGATGGGATCGACCGCCGGGAGCGAGCCGTTCGTGAGCCGGCGGAACCAGACGCCGCTCTCGCGCCCGGCCGCGGCCAGCGCCACCTTCGTCGCCTGGTCGGCCGGGAAGATCACGCTCCCGGCCGGGAACGTCCCTCCGGTCGGGGCGGAGAACGCGGTGAGCGCGAGCTGCGCCGAGATCCCGTTACCGACGAGGCGGTTCAGTGTCCGCACCGCGGTTGGAGAGTCCACCTCGAGGACGTAGCGAGAAGCAGTCCCCGGCTCGACGCCGCCGAGGAGGAAGCTCGGCTTGAGCACGCGGTTCGTCTGCGGAGAGAAGACGGCGGCGTCCGGGATCGTCGCGATGTCCGCCCCCCACAGGTAGCCGTGGCTCCAGGCCGCCGGCGGCGCGTACAGGATGTTGATGCGCGGGGAGACGTCCACGCCGATCCCGAGCGCGGTGTCGATGAGGCCGCGCCGCGCCTGGGCCATCCAGACGACGTACGAGCCCTTTCGGAAGGTCTGCGACCCGAGCGTGTAGTCCTGCTTCAGCTCGTCGACCTCGACGCCGTTGAAGAGGAGCCACACTACTAGGCGGTTGGCCTCCGGGTCGCTCCGCTGCCCTTCGCCGACCGGGATGACGTAGGCCTTCGGGTACTCGAGCATCCAGTTGTTGTCGATGTCGAACGGTGGCGGACAGCACGCCGGCCGCGGCGCGTCCGTGACGCCGCGGCGGTAGATCTCGAGCTCGTCGAAGAGCACGTCCGCGCGGTTCCCGACGTTGAACGTCAGGGTCGAGAGGGTCGTGATCTCCTGTTGCTCGAGCGCGCCCGCCCTCCCGCCGCACGAGGCGAGGCTGCACATCTCGACCGTGGAGCCGTTCATGGCGACGTGCTGCGCGTACATGGGCGTGTAGAAGGGACCCCAGTCGTCCCAGCCCTCGGCCACTTCCGGCCCGGGCGTCTCACCGGGAGGACAGGGCGGCAGGTCCGCGTCCGAGCACCAGTCGTTGATCGGCCGCTGCACCTCGTAGCCCGCCGCGTTCAGCGCGGCCTCGTTCGCGTCGATGCGCGCCTGGTTCCACTTGAGCCACATGTCGTACTCGATGCTCGGGTTGTGCGGCTTCGTGGTCGCCTCGATGAGCATCATCGGTTCGAGGTAGCCGTGGAGGTCGAGCATGTCCGGGGGGATCCACTCCTGCATGATCTGCACGGACGCCAGGGTCTCCGACTGGGACTGCGTCAGGAAGTCTCGGTTCAGGTCGAACCCGTTGCCGTTGGCCCGGGTGCCCGCCACCCGGCCGTCCGGATTCTGGATCACGTTGAAGACCACGACGGCGTGGTCGAGGATCGCGTCCACGTCTGGGTCGGCGCCGTAGGGCGTCGTGGCGAGCTTCTCGATCACGCGCATGTTCGAGTCGACGCCCTCGTACTCGTTTCCGTGGATTCCGCCCTGGATGTAGAGCGGGATCTTCACGTTGTCGCCAGAACTCTGGAGCAGTGCGTGCGCCCGAGCGGGATCGGTCAACGCAACCTTGCGGATCTGCTCCCAGGCGTGGAAGTCCTGCTGCCGCTGCGGGGTGTCGAGCGCGTTGATGACGACGAGGTACATGTCGCGGCCGGTCGCGGACCGGCCGACGACCTCCACCGTCATGCGGCCGCCGCTCTGTGCCTCGATCGCGTCGAGGGTGCACCCGATCGCGTAGTACGGGATGTGCGGGAAGCTGCCTGGGGGATCGGCGGGGTCGGTGCCGTCGGGCAGGTTCTCTGCCGCGTCGGGCTCCGGCGTTCCACACCAAGGAGGTGCGATCTCGGCGGCCGCAGGGGCCGCCAGGGTGAGGGTGACGGCAAGCAGCCCGAGGGCGACCAGCCACGTGCGAAGTCGGCGTGCCACGGGACACCTCCTGGGGAGAAGGGGAGAGCGAAAGGCACGGCTGCCCGGGATCAGCCAGCACCATCAAATACCAGCACGAGCAGGCAGTCAAGAGTCCGATCCGGAGGTTGACGGCCCCTCCCCAGGCCTCTACTCTGACCGCGTCAGGCGCACCGCGCACATCCGTCGCCGAGAGGAGGTTCGGAAGATGAACGAGCTCGCTGCATCCCGGGCCTCGAGGCTCTCGGCGTAGCGGCAACATCGCCGCTCCAGAGTCTCGAGCCCCCGCCGCCTCAGGCGGCAATCACCGTTTCCTGAGGACTCTCGAGAGGAGCTTCCGCTTGACTGCTGCACCCACGTTCGACCTGCACGACCTCGGCTGGGACTCGTCCTGGGAGGACGAGTTCGAGCCGTATGCCCGACAAGAACTGATCCCGGCCAGGGTGGCCGTCCGTCACCACGGCCCCTGCGAGCTCCTGACGGAGCGGGGGTCGCTCGGCGGACTTCCCTCCGGCCGGCTCGAGGAGGCCGAGCTCCCCGTCGTCGGCGACTGGACCGCCGTGCGGCCGCTGCCCGGAGAGCGGAAGGCGGTGATCGAGGCCGTGCTGCCGCGACGCTGCGCCTTCACCCGCAAGGAAGCCTGGCGCCGGACCGCCGAGCAGGTGGTCGCGGCCAATGTCGACACCGTCTTCCTGGTCAGCGCGCTCGGCCACGATCTCAGCCCGCGCAGGCTCGAGCGCTACCTGGTCGCCGCCTGGGAGAGCGGCGCCGACCCGGTGATCGTGCTCAACAAGGCCGACATCGAGCCCGACCACGAGCCGGCGGTCCTCTCGGTGGAGGCGATCGCATTCGGCGTTCCCGTCCACGTCGTGAGCGCCGTCACGGGACAGGGCCTCGATCGGCTCACGCCGTCAATCGGTCGCGGCCGGACCGTCGCACTGCTCGGCTCCTCCGGGGTCGGGAAGTCGACCCTCGTCAACCGCCTCGCCGGCCGGAACGTCCTCGCCACCCGTGAGGTGCGCGCCGACGGCCGCGGGCGGCACGCGACCACGCACCGTGAGCTCGTCCTCCTCCCCGGCGGAGGCCTGCTGCTCGACACCCCGGGGATGCGGGAGCTCCAGCTGTGGGCGGGCGAGGAGTCACTCGACGGCGCGTTCCAGGACGTGGCCGAGCTCGCTGCCGGCTGCCGCTTCGCCGACTGCGCGCACGACCAGGAGCCCGGGTGTGCGGTGCGAGCCGCCCTTGCCGACGGCTCGCTGCGAGCCGAGCGCTGGGAGAGCTACCGGAGGCTCCAGCGCGAGCTCCGCGCCCTCGAGGTCAGGCGCAGCAAGGCGCTCCAGTTCGAGGAGCGCCGGGGGCGCCGCGCCTTCAGCAGAAGCCTGCGGAGGGAGCGCTACTAAGGGGACTCCGCCCGCGATAGCGTCCCCGTCGTCGAGCAGAGTCGGCCGGGATGGGCGGTAGACTCGGCTTCGATGAGCGTCGCCGAGCAGCTCGTGCAGGAAAACGTCGTCAACGTCCTCGACCACGGCTTCGTCCGCCTCGACGACGCGATGGCGACCGACCTCTCGGTCGTGAATGCGGCGCGGGTGAGCTTCGCACGGCGGAAGGACGAGATGGACGACTCAGATGCGGGCCTCATCCGCTTCCTCATGCGCGATCGCCACGGGACTCCTTTCGAGCACAACGCTTTTCGCTTCCACGTCCGGTGCCCGCTCTTCGTGGCACGCGAATGGTTCCGCCACCGGATCGGTTCCTTCAATGAGTTCAGCATGCGATATGCGAAAGCGACAGACGACTTCTACGTCCCCGAGCCCGCTGACGTGCGGACGCAGGTGGGAAAGCCCGGGGCATACTCGTTCGAGCCCGTCGATCCCGAGCTCGCCGAGCGCACGCGCGAGGACCTGAAGGCGGTGTACGAGACCGCGTATGCGACGTACGCGCGGCTGACGGAGGCGGGTGTCGCGCGGGAGCTCGCGCGTTCGGTCATCCCCGTCGGCGCTTATACCGAGTTCTACTGGACCGTCAACGCGCGCGCGATCATGAACTTCGTCTCTCTGCGCGCGGACGAGACGGCTCAGCGGGAGATCCGTCGCTATGCGGAGGCGATCGAGACGTTCCTCGCGGCGAAGATGCCCGTCACGTACGAGGCGTTCGTCGCGGCCGGCCGGGTCGCTCCCTAGCCGTCAGATCTTCGCCGTCAGGAGCCAGGGCGAGTCCTCGCCGCCCGTTCGCGCTGTGATCACCCAGGCGTCGTAGTCGCGCAAACGGTAGGAGACGTTCATGCGAACGGTCGTCTCGCCGTCGCCGACGGAGAAGGTCCCGCACGTGCCCGCGTACTCGCCGTCCTTGGCAAGCCAGAGAGCGTAGTAGTCACCGGGCGGAAGCTTCGGAAGGCCGGAGACCTCGAGCTCGAGCTGCCAGTTCCCGGTCGCGTCGTCGCGTTCCCCTACCCGGATGACGGCTGCGGCGGCGCGCGCGTCCTCGGTCGCTTCCAGAGGGACCGACAGGCGGGCGTCGAACGCCTCGCTGTCCGTCCAGCGCCCGAGTCCGAACGCGAGCGCCACCAGCGCCGCGGCGAACGCGAGGGCGAGCGAGATCCGCCGGCGCGTCCAGCCCCGGCGCTCTGTCGGCAGGCGCTCGACCGACGCGGTGAGCGAGTGCGGGACCTCGTGCGGCGGGGCCGGGACGGCCCGCAGGAGCTCATCCGCCCGGCGGAGGCGCTCGAGCTCCTCCGGCTCCACGTCGTCGCCGACGAGGTCGCGGAGGTCGGGCGGCTCTTTCATGCCCTCACCTCGTCCAGGATTCCGCTGAGCCGTGCAAGACCCGTGCGCGTGCGAGTCTTCACCGTGCCAAGCGGGACGTCGAGGTAGCTCGCGATCTCCGCCTGCGAGAGGCCGCTCCAGTAGGCGAGCTCGAGCACCACGCGCTCGCGCTCGGGAAGCTTCTCGAGCGCGGAGTGGACGCGCCAGGCGAGCCAGGAGACCTCCGCCTGCTCGTCGGGCCCGACCTCGGGGGACACCGTCTCCGGGATCTCGGTGGCGGGCTCCCGGCGCTGGCGCGCGCGGTCGATGATCGCGTGCCGCGCGACGGCATAGAGCCACGCCGAGCCGGAGCCGCGCTCAGGGTGGAAGCTTCGCGCCGAGCGCCAGACGGCCGCGAACGTCTCCTGCGCCGCCTCCTCCGCGCGGCCGTTGTCGCCGAGCTGGCGGAGCGCCATGGCGAGGACCGGGCGCGCGAAGCGTCCGTAGAGCTCGGTGAACGCGTCCCGGTCGCCGTGTGCGACGCGCTCGATGAGCACGGCGTCGGTCTCGGCCGTGGCCACTACCGCAAGAGACATACCGCTCCCCGATACGAAGCGCAAGCGGGCACGGATTCAGCGCGCCAGCAACCGCCCGCCGTCCACGACCAGAGACGTGCCGGTGACGAAGCCGGCGCGGACGAGGTAGAGGACCGCCTCGGCCACGTCGTCGGGGGAGCCGACCCGGCCGAGCAGCGTCTCGGCGGCACGACGTTCCTCCTGGCCGGGACCGACCGCGACCGGCCCCGGTGCGATGCCGCAGACGCGCACGTCAGGGGCGAGCGCCCGGGCGAGGACGCGAGTCAGCATCGCCTGGGCCGCCTTCGCGGCGCAGTGAGGCGCGAAGGAGGGCCAAGGCTGGTAGCCGGCGACGTCCTCGACCAGAATGAGGAGACCGACCTCGGAGACGCGCAGGTGCGAGGCGGCTGCCTGCGCGACGAAGAAGCTCCCCTTAGCCGTGGCTCCGAAGGCCGCGTCCCAGAGCGACTCCTCCACCTCGGCCACGGGGACCGGCGCGAAGCCGTCGCCGGCCGCGTACACGACGAGGTCGAGCCTGCCGAGCTCCTTCGCTGCTCGCTCCACGAGCGCGCGGGCCTCCTCCGGGCGTGAGAGATCGCCGTCCCGACGGCTCGCGGCCTTGACGCGGAAGCCCTCGCTCTCCAGCCGGGTCGCGACGGCGCTTCCGACGCGGCCGGTGCCTCCGGTGACGAGCGCAGCGTACGAGGGGCCCACACGGGGAACGATAAGCTCCCGGCCGCAATCGAGAACGCGAAAGGGTGAGCATGGCGACCTTGGCTTTCAATCGGGAGGAGATCGCGGCCCGCGAGCTCAAGCCCGAGCTCCTCGAGATGGACGGCATCTCCCGCGCCTCCGTCGAGGCGCACTACAAGCTCTACCAGGGCTATGTGGCGAAGCGGAACGAGATCCTGAAGCGTCTCGGTGAGGTCGACCTCGCGGCGGCGAACCAGGTCTACTCGGACGTCCGCGCGCTCAAGGTCGACCTCACCTTCGCCATCGGCGGCGTCAAGAACCACGAGATCTACTTCGAGCATCTCGGCGGGGGCGGAGGCGCGCCGGACGGTGCGATGGGCGCCCTCATCGAGCGCGACTTCGGCGGCGCCGAGGACTGGCGGGCCGACCTGAAGGCGTCAGGCATGGCCGGCCGCGGCTGGGCGTGGACGGCGTACGACTGGGACGAGCAGCGCCTGTTCAACTACGTTGGCGACGCCCAGAACACGTTCCCGATCTGGAACGCAACGCCGCTGGTCGCGCTCGACGTCTACGAGCACGCGTACTTCCTCGACTACCAGACCGACCGCGCCGGCTACATCGAGGCCTTCTTCGGGAACCTGGACTGGCGCGTCGTGAATGACTGGGTGTCCCGATACGCTATTCCGGTATGAGTCTGGCGCGTCCTGTGCAGCATGAGGAGGGGGTCCGCGCGGGAACCAGGGGTTCCTCCGCGCTGGACTGGGTCGCCGGGTACGCGATCCCGGTGTGAGCCTCACAGACCCGCTCCTCGTTCTCGGGGGCTACGTCCTCGGAAGCATGCCGTGGGGCTACTGGCTCCCGCGCGCGCTCACCGGCGTCGACATCCGAACCGTCGGGAGCGGCAACACAGGGGCCACGAACGTATGGCGCACGTTCGGGTTCAAGCTCGGGCTGGGTGTCGCGCTGCTCGACATAGGCAAGGGCGCGGCGGCCGCGGTCCTCGGGCTCTGGCTCGGGGACGACCTCGTCGCCGTGCTCGCCGGCGTGGCGGCGATGGCGGGGCACTGGCGCCCCCTTTTCATGGGCTTTGCGCGAGGGGGGAAGATCGTCGCGACGACAGGCGGGGTCGCCCTCGCCGTCGCGCTCTTCCCGGCGCTTGCTGCGGCCGGCACCTGGATCGTCGTCTTCCTCGCCACGCGCTACGCGTCCGTTGCGTCGATCCTCGCTGCGATCTCGCTACCGCTCTACGCGGCGCTCCTCCGACCTTCCTGGCCGGTGCTCGCGTTCACGTCCGGAGCGGCGTTGGCGATCGTCGTGCTCCATCGGAGCAACATCCGGCGCCTGCTTGCAGGGACCGAGCACCGGATCGAGCTGCGCCGCCGCCCGCGCGGCTCGGTCTTCCAGGCTGCGCCGGGCACTAAACGGCCGTCAGCCAGTCCCTGAGCTCAGTGTGGCGGGCTGAGTGCTCGCCGCCCTCGAGCTCGTGCCGGAGCTCTCCGACGGTGCCGAAGCGCTCGGCGAGGACGTCGTGGTTGTGGATCGTCTCGAAGTTCACCTGGCGGGCGAGGACGAAGGCCTCCTCCTCGAGCTCGGGGTAGGCGTCGAGCGCGCTCTTGACCATCAGCCGGACCGAGTCCTCGACGAAGCGCGGCGCGAGGTGGGCGTGCTCGACTACGAAGAGCTCGTCCGGCCGTTTCAGCAGCTCGTACACAGGCGAGCTCATCGAGCGTTCCACGAGGTCCACGAGGTCCTCGGCGTCGAGTCGTAGCCCCGTTCCGAGGTAGAGCGTCCCCCGCCCCCGCTGGTTGTGCGTGGCGAGAGGGACGAGCTCGAGGATGCGCTCGATGTCGACGTCGCCGAAGCCCGCCTCGCCGAGGCGGTCGGTGGCCTGGGCCCGCACGAGACCCTGCGCGCACGGGCAGGCGTTGATCCCCGTCGCCTCGACGCCGACTACCCGCCGCGAGGCCGTGCGCGAGGCGGCGGCCACTCCGATCAGCGTGACGAGCTCCTGGGTGCGGAGTCCGGTCACGGGCGTCGTGCGCTCGATCGGGTAGCGGGCCGCGATCCTCACCTCGGCGCGGAGCGCCTGCTGGCGCTCGACGATGTGGCGGGCGATGTGCTCGGCGAGCCGCTCGACGAGCAGTTTCTCGCCGATCACGAGCTCGTCGATGGCCTCCTCGAAGAGCTCCGGGAAGCGTGACATGTGCACGCCCTTCTGGACAGGGTCGAGATCGACGAAACAGTCGATCTCGGCGGAGACGAGCGCCTCCTGTCCGCCGTGCTGCATCCGGACCGCCTTCTGCACCCCCGTGACCCCCGCGCGAGAGAGCCCGATCCGCACGTCCGGCACCGAGGCCTGGAGATCGTCGGTAACGGCTAGCCTTTCCTCCCGCACGCGCCGAACCGTACCAGCCGACACTGTGGCCGAGAATCAACATTTCGCCGAGCTCGTGGGGATCGCGTGCCACGACGTGCGGACGCCGCTCGCCACCGTCTGGGGGTTCGCCCGCACGCTCGCCCGGCTCGAGCTCGAGGGCCCAGCGGACCGTTACGTCGAGATGATCGGCGCCGCCTCGTCACAGATCACGGAGCTGATCGACCAGCTCTCGACGGTCGCCCGCATCGAGGGCGGGCAGTACCAGCCGACGCTCGTCGAGGTGGACTCGCTCGCGCTCGCGAAGGAGGCGGCCGCAGAGCTGGGCACGTACCGTGTGCGCGTCTCGGGGAGCGGCGGCTCGGTGCGCGTGGACGTGGACGCTGTTCGCCGGGCCCTGGCGCAGCTCGCCCGCGCCGCGGCGCGGCACGGGGGTCACGAGGAAGTCTCGCTAGCGG
>JBOHAJ010000345.1:0-6443 GCA_050697715.1 Gaiellaceae bacterium | reverse complement strand
GCCCGGTAGAAGCGGTCGAAGACGTACGGCAGATCCTCCTCGTCGATGCCCGGTCCGTGGTCGCGCACAGTCACCTGCCCGCCCTCGACGCGCACCTCGACCGTCCCTCCCTCCGGGCTCCACTTGGCGGCGTTGTCGAGCAGGTTCGCCACGGCGCGCTCGATCGTCGTCCGCACGCCGTGGATCCTCGACTCGTCGACCTCGAGCGCAAACCCGACCTGGGGCGCGTTCCGCCGCGCCCGCTCGACCGCCTCGGTGACGAGGAGGTCGAGGCGGATCTCCTCCGGCTCCCCGACTTCTCGCTCGCCGCGGGCCAGCTCGACCAGCTCGGCGACGAGCAAGCTCATCTCCGACAGCTGCTCGACGACGTCGGCGAGGAGGCGCTCGCGCTCCTCGGCCGACATCGCGTCTGCGCGCGCGAGCACCTCGATGTTCGTACGCAGGCTCGTGAGCGGGGTGCGCAGCTCGTGCGAGGCGTCGGCGACGAGCTGGCGCTGGGCGCGGGAGGCCTCCTCGAGCGCGGCCAGCATGGTGTTGAAGCTCGCCGCGAGACGGCTCAGCTCGTCGCGGCCCTCTCCCTCGATCCGGCGGCTCAGATCTCGCGTCTCGGTGACGTGCTCCGTCGCCTCAGTCAGCCTGCGCACGGGGGCGAGCGCGGTCCGCGCGACGACCAGGCCGAGCGCCGCCGCGATGCCGACCCCGGCGAGGGCGACGAGGAGGAGGATGATGCGGATGCGGGCCAGCGAGTCGTCCACTTCGCCGAGGGAGCGCGAAACCTGAATCGCATAACCCGGGGCCAGAGGCATCGTGATGACGCGAACATGCGCTGCCGAGACGTCTGCATCGCTGAAGAAGGCGTCTTCGGTGCCTGCTGCGACTCCGCGCACGCGGTCGTCGACCGGAAGTGGCACCTCCCCCTCGGCAGTCGCCTCGTCCGCAGTGACGAGCTGCACGTAACCGCCCGCCTCGCCGAGCTCGGCCGGCGGGATCCTCCTGAAGAACACGCCCGGCCGCGACTCGAGTACACGAGGGGGTATTTGCGAGGAGATCGTCCGGGCGCGTTCGGTTAGCGCCTCGTCCACCTGCCCGCGTAGCTCGCTTCGAACCGCGAAGTACACGATCACGGAGGCGATCACGATCGCGACGGCGACTGCGCCCGCGGCGACCAAGGTGAGGCGGGCCCGCAGGGTCATGCCGCGCGCAGCGCGTAGCCGACGCCCCGTACGGTCTGGATCAGCCGCGCCTTGTCATTCGTCTCCGTCTTGCGCCGGAGGTAGCCGATGTAGACGTCGAGCGAGTTCGATCCGGGCCCGAAGTCGAAGCCCCACACGCGCTCGTAGATGAGCGAGCGCGTGAGCACCTGGCGCGGGTTGCGCAGGAAGAGCTCGAGGAGCGCGAACTCGGTCCGCGTCAGCTCGATCGGCGTGTCGTTGCGGCGAACCTCCCGCGTCGCCGGGTCGAGCTCGAGATCCGCGAAGCGGAGTGTTTCGCCGCCGTCGCCCGTTCGGCGAAGGAGGGCACGCAGGCGGGCGAAGAGCTCTTCGAGCGCGAACGGCTTGACGATGTAGTCGTCGGCGCCTGCGTCGAGGCCGGCGACCCGGTCGGCGACTTCGGCGCGCGCGGTGAGCATGAGCACCGGCAGGCGGCTGCCGGCGCGTCGGAGGCGGCGGCAGACCTCGAGCCCGTCGATTCCGGGCATGAGCACGTCGAGCACGACCGCGTCGGGCTCGAAGTCGCCCTCGTCGAGACGCTGGAGCGCCTCCTGTCCGTCGGCAGCGAGCTCGACCTCGTAGCCCTCGAGCTCGAGCGCACGTCGCAGCGCCTCGCGGACCGAACGTTCGTCATCGACGACGAGAATCCCCATTTGCGCGCTTATTGTGCGCGCTGACTCTGAGAGAAAGCTAAGAGCGGCGCATTCTTAGCCACCTCTTAGCTCCGTCTCAGGCTTCTCTTAGGTTCGGCTGCTCCCATGTCGCCATGGCTGCTGCAGAGACCCAGGAGAGGCGCAGGCGTCGCCGCCCGAGCCGCCGCTCGCTCGCCGCTGCGGGCCTCCTCCTCGCCGCCGCGCTCGCGGGCGGCGGCGTCGGCGCGGTGACCTCCGCCACCCTGGGAACGAAGGAGACGGTCACGACGGTCGTCCGCGAGACCGCCTCCACCGACGACGCGGCACCCGCAGCCGCGACGGGAGACGCCCTCAGCGTGGGCGAGATCTACAGACGCGCCGCAGGCGCCGTCGTCGAGATCACCGTCACGAGCGAGGGGAGCTCCTCACCGGACCCGTTCGGCGGCCAGTCCCCGACGCAGCGGGCCCAGGGCTCGGGCTTCGTCTACGACGAGGAAGGACACGTCGTCAACAACCAGCACGTCGTCGAGGATGCGACGTCGATCCAGGTCACCTTCTCCGACGGGTCCTCGTACGACGCGCGCGTTGTGGGCACCGACCCGTCCACCGACCTCGCCGTCCTCGAGGTCGACGCTCCCGCGCGCCTCCTCGAGCCTTTGCCGCTCGGAGACTCCGGCGATCTCCAAGTCGGTGACGCCGTCATCGCGATCGGGAGCCCGTTCGGGCTCGAGGAGACGGTGACGAGCGGGATCGTGAGCGCCGTCCACCGCCGCATCACCTCTCCGAACGGCTACGCGATCGCCAACTCGATCCAGACCGACGCCGCCATCAACCACGGCAACTCCGGCGGTCCGCTCCTGAACACGAGCGGGGAGGTCGTCGGCGTCAACGCTCAGATCGAGAGCGACTCGGGGGGCAACGACGGCATCGGCTTCGCGATCCCCTCGAACACGGTCAGCTCGGTCGTGTCCCAGCTCCTCTCGACCGGCAAGGTCGAGCACGCCTACCTGGGCGTCTCCGTCCAGACGATCCCCGACGGCATCGCCGACGAGCTCGGCCAGCCCGCCGGCGTCGCTGTCGCCGAGGTTCGCTCCGACTCCCCGGCCGAGCAGGCGGGGCTTCGTGCCGCCGCCGAGACGCGGACGGTCGACGGCGAGGCCTACCCGACGGGCGGCGACGTCATCACGGCCATCGACGGCGATCCCGTCACCACGACCGAGGGGCTCCAGAGCGCCATCGACGCGAAGAAGCCGGGCGACGAGCTCGAACTCACCGTCGCCCGCGACGGGGCGACTCGCACGATCACGGTCACGCTCGCATCGCGCCCGGCGTAACCGCCAGGACGCGCCACCCGGCCGTTCTCTACCGTGTCCGGGAGGTCGACCGAGGAGGTGCGAGAAGGATGAGGATCGGAGTGATCGGCAGCGGGAACGTCGGAAGCGGCCTGGCGAGATTCTGGGAGCGCGCCGGCCACGAGGTGCGAGTCAGCACGCGCGACACGGTCGGCGAGACGGCGGCGTTCGGAGAGGTCGTCGTTCTCGCTGTGCCGGACGCGGCCTGCGAGGACGTGCTGTCGGCAGCAGGCCCGCTGGAGGGCAAGGTGCTGGTCGACGCCACGAACCCGCTCGGCGGCGCGGCGACCTGCGCGGACGTCGCGCGGCTCGCGCCCGGAGCACGCGTCGTGAAGGCGTTCAACACCCTCTTCGCCCAGGTCTACGACGGGATCCCGGCGGCCGAGGGCCCGCCGTCGCACGTCTACTGCGGCGACGACGCAAAGGCGAAGGAAACCGTGGCCCAGCTCATCCGGGACGTCGGCCTGGAGCCCGTGGACGCAGGCGGTCTCGAGGTCGCGCCACAGGTGGAGGCATTCGCGCAGCTGATCATCGGGATCGCCTATCGGCAAGGGCGCGGCCCGTTCTTCTAGCGCTTCGAGACGCCGGACTGATCAGGGGGCGGGTGCGGTTATGCGAACGCGCGGGCGGGGGCCGCAACCGTCCAGCGCATGCCGCGCACGGTCCAGCCGGCAAGCGCGAGAACGAGGATGGCGAGGGCGAGCGCCGTAAGGAAGAATCGCCGCTTCATGCAGACAAGACTGGCCGGCCGGCCCGGTTCTTCCCAGGCGGCTAACAGGTGTCTCGAGGTGTGGCTACCACTACGACCGTAGGAACGGCTACGGCCGTAGGAACGCGAGCACTGCGAGGAGGCGCCGCTGCTCCTCCGGCGCAGGCGGCAGTCCCAGCTTCCCGAAGATGCTCGTCACGAGCTCCTCGACCGCCCGCTCGGTGGCGACGAGCCGCTCGCCGATCCCCTCGTTCGAGCGGCCCTCCGCCATCAGCTCGAGCACCTCGCGCTCGCGCGCCGTCAGCGCTGCGAGCGTGTCGTCGCGTCGCCTGCGGCCGACGAGCTGGGACACGACCTCGGGGTCGAGGGCCGATCCTCCCTCGCCGACTCGCCGCACGGCGGCGGCGAAGTCGAGCACGTCCGACACGCGGTCCTTGAGCAGGTAGCCGACACCCTCGGCGCTCTCGCCGAGGAGCTCGATCGCGTACGCGGGCTCGGCGAACTGCGAGAGGACGAGCACCCCGACGTCCGGATGCTGCTCGCGAATGGTACGGGCCGCCCGCACGCCCTCGTCGGTGTGCGTGGGCGGCATGCGAATGTCGACCACCGCGACGTCGGGCGCGTGGTCGCGCACCTTGAGCAGGAGCTCTTCCGCGTCGCCCGCCTGGCCCACGATCTCGAAGCCGGAATCCTCGAGCAGCCGCGCGATGCCCTCACGCAGAAGCACCGAGTCCTCCGCCAGCACGACCCGCATCCTTGTCTCGGGCGGAGTCCCGGCGTCGGCCGCGCGCTGCTGGTCGCTGAAGCGCAGCGGCGGAAAATCGAAAGGTAGGCCCGCCGCGACGAGCTGGAAGATCCGTTCGGGCCGCGGAAGACCACGGAGGCGATGCTCGCCCAGATCCGTGAATCCGAGCCCGGCCTGCTCGCCTGCCCGGAGGTGGTCGAGCGCCTGCCGGGAGAGGAGCACCTGGCCGCCGTGCGCGGCGGAGGCTATCCGGGCGGCCCGATGGACGTCGAGGCCGAAATAGCCCTCCTCGTCCACCCCCGGTTCGCCCGTGTGAATGCCCATGCGCACGCGAAACGCCGCCTCGGGCGGCCATGGGTGCTCGCCGAGGGCGCGCTGGGCGTCAGCCGCGGCCAGAACGGCGGGATCGCATTCCCGGAACGAGACGAAGAACTCGTCGGCACGGCACTCGACGACCTGACCGCCCGCGCCCTCGACCGCGGCGCGCACGATGCGCCGGTGCTCCCCCAGCAAGGGAGCGTAGTCGTCGCCGAGCCCGTGGACGAGCCCCGTCGAGTCCTCCACGTCGGTGAAGAGGAGCGTGACGGTTCCGCGGAGCAGGTCAGACATTAGTGCCCTCCCAGCGATACACGCCGGCCTCTGGCCCGCGATCACGCGGTGCCAGAGTCCACACTCGCCCTTGCCGAGGCTGCCGGCCTTGCCTGCGGGCGAGCGCGACCTCTGACTTGGTGCTCGCGACCCAGAATCTCGGCAGCATCACTGGCAGGGGCACTACGACCGAAGGTAGGCGAGGACGGCGAGGACGCGGCGGTGATCCGCCGGGGCGTGCGCGAGCCGGAGCTTCCCGAAGATGTTCGTCACGTGCTTCTCGACGGCGCGCTCCGTGACGACGAGCCGCTCGGCGATCCCCTGGTTCGAGCGCCCCTCGGCCATCAGCTCGAGCACCTCGCGCTCGCGTGGCGTGAGCATGTCGATCGGGTCGTCGCGGCGCCTGCGCCCGACGAGCTGGGAGACGATCGCCGGGTCGAGGGCGGAGCC
Source organism: Gaiellaceae bacterium (assembly GCA_050697715.1). Lineage (GTDB taxonomy): Bacteria > Actinomycetota > Thermoleophilia > Gaiellales > Gaiellaceae > DASQWP01. The sequence continues at coordinate 756 of JBOHAJ010000345.1, read as the reverse complement.
GCCCTCCGCCACCCGGCGCACCGCGGCGGCGAACTCGCCGACGTCGGAGACCCTGTCCTTGAGCAGATAGCCGACGCCTTCCGCGCTCTCGGCGAGCAACTCCATCGCGTAGCCCGGCTCGAGGTACTGAGAGAGGACGAGCACGCCGATCTCCGGATGCTTCTCGCGGATCTCCTGGGCCGCCCGCAGCCCCTCGTCCGAGTGGGTCGGCGGCATACGGATGTCGACGATGACGACGTCCGGGGAGTAGCTGCGCACCTTGAGCATGAGGTCCTCCGCAGTGCCCGTCTGGGCGACGACGTCGAAGCCGGCTTCCTCCAGGATGCGCGCGACCCCCTCGCGGAGGAGGACGGAGTCCTCGGCGAGCACTACACGCACGGGAACTCCGCGCGGATCCGGGTGCCGCTTCCCGGCGAGCTCTCGACGACCAGGCTGCCGTCGAGCGCCTCCACGCGGTCGGCGAGGCCGCGCAGCCCGCTGCCCTGAGAGGGGTCGGCTCCTCCGACGCCGTCGTCCGCGACCTCGACGACGGCCCGGCCGTCCGACCGCTCGACGCGCACCTGCACCGCCGAAGCCTCGGCGTAGCGCGCGACGTTGGTGAGTGCTTCCGAGACGACGTAGTACGCCGCCGCCTCGACGGGAGGCGGGAGCGCGTGGTCCGTGAGCGCGAGCTCGACGGGAAGGGGCGCGCGGCCCGCGAGCGCCTCGAGGGCCGGTCCGAGGCCTCGGTCGGTCAGGACGGCGGGGTGGATCCCG
>JBOHAJ010000344.1:0-2814 GCA_050697715.1 Gaiellaceae bacterium | reverse complement strand
CGGACGCTCTCCGTGCTCGAGCGGGAGACCGTGTTCGTCGCCGAGGTGGAGGGTGCCGCCGCCGGGTACGTCGCGCTCGACGTCCGCGAGGAGGGGTGCCGCGTCGACCAGCTCTTCGTTAGCCCCGAGCACGAGGCGGAGGGCGTCGGGCGGCAGCTGATCGAGTTCGCGGAGGGGTACGCGATCTTCCGCGGCGCGCCGGCCCTGCGGGAGGTCGTCGAGGGTGGGAACGCGCGGGCGGAGAGCTTCTACCGCGGCCGCGGTTTCGTCCCTGTCGGAGAGGGCCTCCTCGAGCTCGTCCTGCCGCAACGCTAGATGGTTGATCGGGAAGTGTGGTGCCGGCGGGGGCGTCCGTGACCAAGCCTGGCGCCGCGATCGTCCGCAGCCCGTACCTGGAAGGTACGGGTGAGGAACGAGCGTGGTGTCAGGCGACGAGTCACGGACGTCATCCGGCGGTGCCACGGTTTCCGGTCAATTTTCGATCAATCATCTAAGCGCTCTCTTCGCGGGGCGAGGATACAGCGGCGCGCGCCCGTTGCTCGAAGTACAGGACAGACAGGCCGAGAAAGAAGAAGGGCGCCAGGACGACCTGGGCGAGCGCGGCCGAGACGACGCGACCGTTCTCGGCGAAGCCGACGAGGGCGGCCGCCAGAAGGATCCCGAGCAGCAGCGAGAGGAGGACCAGCGCGGCCACCACGCCGACCGCGTGCAGGTACTCAGCGCGGGCGAGCGCGACCGAGCGATAGAGGGCATAGCTCAGACGTCCGAACCAGCCCTCGCCGTCAGGGTCGCGCTCGAGCATGGCGATCGGTATCGAGAAGCCGCTCACTCCCAGCCACGCCACCGCCAGCAGGAGGAGGAACAGCTGCTCGAGGGCCAGCACGAAGGGAATCGACACGACGAACGCGAGGACGGCCAGGACGGGAAGGCGGAGGCCCACCTGCGCCCACGCCTCGGCGAACGAGTCGCCCGCGGCGACGCGCGCGGCCGCCGCGTAGGCGCCGGTGAAGAAGATCGCCGAGACGATCACTTCGACGACCGTGGGGAGCACGAAGGTGAGAAGGAATCCGGTCGCGACGACCGCTCCGAGCCCGAAGGACGCCCAGAGCCGCTCGCCGAACACGCGGATCGTCTCGGCGAGAAGCTCGCCGAGCTTCAGCGGCCGGTCGGGCGGGGGCGACACCGCCGAAATTCTAGGCCGCTGCGACTGGCTCGGCTGCCGGCGCCTTCTCGAAGACGAGCTCGCCGTCGCGGGCGTCGACCCGCACGGTGTCGCCCTCGGCGAGCCCACCTTCCAGGAGCCTGAGCGCGAGCGGGTTCTCGATCAGGCGCTGGATGGCGCGCTTGAGCGGCCGCGCCCCGTAGGTCGGGTCCCAGCCGGCCTCGGCCAGGTGCTCCTTGGCCGCGTCCGTGAGCTCCAGGCCCAGGCCCCGCTCGGCGAGCCTCGCCCGCAGGCGCTCGAGCTGGAGCTCGACGATCTCCCCGAGCTGCTCGCGGCTGAGCGCCCGAAACTCGACCACCTCGTCGATCCGGTTCAGAAACTCGGGGCGGAAGAACTCCCGCATCGCGTCGGAGGAGCGCAGGTTCGAGGTCATGATGATGACCGTGTTGCGGAAGTCGACCGTGCGTCCCTGTCCGTCGGTGAGGCGACCGTCGTCGAGGATCTGGAGCAAGACGTCGAAGACCTCCGTGTGCGCCTTCTCGATCTCGTCGAGAAGGACGACCGAATAGGGCCGTCTACGCACAGCCTCCGTCAGCTGTCCCCCCTCCTCGTAGCCGACGTAGCCGGGCGGCGCGCCGACGAGGCGCGCGACCGTGTGCCGTTCCTGGTACTCGGACATGTCCAGTCGAACCATGGCCCGCTCGTCGTCGAACATGAACTCGGCGAGGGCGCGGGCGAGCTCCGTCTTCCCCACGCCGGTCGGGCCGAGGAAGACGAACGAGCCGATCGGGCGGTTGGGGTCCTGGAGGCCCGTTCTGGCGCGGCGGAGCGCGTTGGCGACGGCCTCCACGGCTTCCTCTTGCCCGACGACCCTCCGGTGCAGGCGCTCCTCCAGGTGGATCAGCTTCTCGGTCTCACCTTCGAGAAGACGTGAGACGGGGATGCCCGTCCAGCGGGCGACGACCTCCGCGACATCGTCCTCGTCGACCTCCTCCTTGACCATCGGCAGAGATTCGGGCTCTGCCCGAATCTCTAGTTCCTTCTCAAGCTCGGGTAGCTCTCCGTACCGAATCTCCGCCACGCGCTGGAGCTCACCGTTGCGCTCGGCGCGCTCGGCCTCCATCCGGAGGTCGTCAATGCGCTGCGTGATCTCCTTGACGCGGTCGAGTTGCTCCTTCTCCTTCTTCCAGCGCGCGGCCAGCTCGTCCCTGCGCGACTTGGCTTCAGCCAAGTCGCGCTCTAGAGGATCCCGCACGGCGGGATCCTCTTTGCCCATCGCAGCGAGCTCAATCTCGAGCTGCCGCACGCGCCGCTCGGCCTCGTCGAGCTCGAGCGGAGAGGAGTCGATCTCCATGCGCAGACGCGAGGCGGCCTCGTCCACGAGGTCGATCGCCTTGTCGGGGAGGAAGCGGTCGGAGATGTAGCGGTCGGAGAGCCCGGCGGCCGCGACGAGGGCGGCGTCCCGGATGCGAACGCCGTGGTGCGCCTCGTACCGCTCCTTGAGGCCTCGGAGGATGGCGATGGTGTCGGCGGTCGACGGCTCGCCGACGAACACCGGTTGGAAGCGTCGCTCGAGCGCGGCGTCCTTCTCGATGTGCTTGCGGTACTCGTCGAGGGTGGTTGCACCGATCGCGTGCAACTCACCTCGGGCG
>JBOHAJ010000343.1:0-4593 GCA_050697715.1 Gaiellaceae bacterium | reverse complement strand
CCGATCGAATGAGCGGCGGGCGTTCCCAGCCCCTCCGACCAGGGAGTCACTCACGCTCACGGTTGCGGGGACGTACTCGATCGTCGTCGACCCGCAGTACGACGCGACCGGGAGCATGACGCTCCAGCTCTCGTAGGAAATCGGGGATGGGGCCCGCCACGCGGGCCCCATCCCCCCTTTCGGGGGAGGCGCGGACGGTGCTTTCCGACGACGTTGAAGGGAGCAGCCATCCCGCAGCGGCCGGGGTCTGCAGCACACACGGTATGGCTTCCAAGATTCGCATCGCGCTCACAGTTCTGGCCGTCCTCGCCCTGGCGGGCGTCTCGCCGGCCTCCGGCGCGCTGACGGCGCCCACCTCCCTCTCGGTCGCCGACCTCGTTGCCGATCCCGGCGTCTACGACCCGCAGTTGACGTGGGCCCCGGTCACGGGCGCGAAGGGCTACCAGGTCGAGATCAACTCGACTGACTACTGGGCCACTGCGTCGAAGGTCTGCTGCGAGAACATCAGCTCATCCCTGCCAGTGACCACGCTCGGCACGTCCTTTTCCCCGCCGGTCGTCCTGCCGAACGACGACGAGTACTTCTGGCGCGTGCGCGCTATCGACACGAACAACGTCGCCGGCCCGTGGGCCGGCGGGCCGTCGTTCGTCAAGAGCTACGGAACGAGCCCGAGTGTCCCGAACCTCCGGCTCGTAGACCCCAACCTCGACACCGTCTCGACTGGCTCGGCGGTGGACACGCCTATCATCCTCTGGGATCCCTCCCCTGGCGCGTCTAGCTACCGCGTCGACGTGACGACGTACGCGGCGGGCGCCTGTGACTGGTCCGCCTCCGTCTGGGAGAAGAAGACCACCGTCACGGGCTGGACGCCGCTCGGATGGAGCAAGGACGGGGACGCCGACCCCCTCTCCCGCGGGATCGTGCCCTCGACAGACCTCCTGAGCGCCCTGTCGGTGGGGCAGGAGTACTGCGTTCGGGTCAGCCCGATCGACGGGGCGTCGTTGGCCGTCGGCGGCCCGCAGGTCGAAGCCGGCTGGACGTACCTTCCTGCCATTGACGCCCCCGCCTTCGAATGGTCGGGTCCCCCGGCGGCGGGACCCTGCAGTCCGTGCGCTCCGGCCGCCTCGGATTACCTCCGCCCACTCTCCGGATCGAACGTCGGCGCAATGCCGGTCTTCACCTGGAACCCGATCCCGGGCGCGCAGAGCTACTTCGTCGTCGTTGCGAACGACCCGCTCTTCACCACGATCGAGGACTACGCCTACACGCGCGTGACAGCGTACGCGCCGCGGAAGTTCTCCCAGACCCGAGGCTACCCGGACAAGACCTCGAACTACTACTGGGCCGTCCTGCCCGCGACGAACCCGAACGGCCTCGGCGTCTCGATCGATGCGACCTCCAGCAACTTCCAGTCGTTTACGAAGCAGGCGACGCCGCCGACCCTTCTTGGCCCGGCAAACGGCGTCGTCCTCTCCAGCGCGGCGACTGCCTTCCACTGGACGCCGGTCTTCGGCGCCCGCCGCTACCACCTTCAGGTCTCTGAAGACTCGACGTTCGCAAACGTCATCAAGGAGCAGATCATCGGGAACCAGGCACCGCTCGCAAGCGGCGCCGGCACCGACTCGACCGCGTACACGAGCAGCACGAATTACCCGACCGGCGAGACGCTCTACTGGCGCGTGCAGGCGGAGTTGGAGGACGAGAGCTCGAAGTTCGTGGGCCTACGCTGGTCCGCCACTGGCACCTTCCAGAGGACCGCGTCCGCAGGCGGCGCAGACAAGAAGTTCAAGCTCTCGGCGACCGGTTACCCGGTCAAGAACCGCCTGCGCACGATTACGATCACGGTCAAGAACTCGAGCTCGCTCGCGCCAGTCAGCAGCGCGGCGGTTCGGGTCTCGGGCGCCGGCGTCCCCTTGAGGACAAAGTACACCGGCTCAACCGGCAAGGTGAGCTTCTCGGTCAAGCCGACGGTTTATCCGGGTAAGCTCACCTTCAAGGTGACGAAGGCGGGTTACACGACCGCCTACCTCTACCGGTCGGTCCGGCTGCCGTAGTCCCCCTAGAGGTGGGCGACCGCCTCGATCTCGACCAGCGCGCCGGTCGGGAGCGCCCCGATCTCGATCGTCGCGCGCGCCGGATTCGTGTCGCCCATCATGCGCGCGTAGTCCTCGTTCATCCCCTGGAAGTCGCCGAGGTCGACCAGGTAGATGGTCGTTTTCAGCACCTTGTCCAGGCCCGAGCCCGCCTCCTCGAGGATCGCGCGCACGTTCTGGAGGACACGCTCGGTCTGGGGGCCGATGCCGCCTTCGACGACCTGGCTCGTCTCCGGGTCGATTCCGAGCTGGCCCGCGACGAAGACGAGGTCGCCGTGGACGATCGCCTGGTTGTAGGGAGCACCCTGGAAGGGTGCCGGGGCCTTCTCGGTGCGCACCGCCCGCTTCGTCATGACCGTTGGTGCTCCTTCCAGTGATGCTGCCGTGCTTCTGGCGCGCGAAAAGCAAGCACTGCAAGGACGCAGGGAGCCCGCGTATTCGTCAATACGTGGGCGACCGAGGACGCAGCAGGGCGCAGCTTTGCAGCCGCCAGAAGTGCGGTGGGCATTGCTGGAAGGGGCACTACCCCTCCACTCTCTCGATGCTCGCGCCGAGCGCGCGCAGGCGCTCGTCGATCCGCTCGTAGCCTCGGTCGATCTGGCCGATGTTCCCGATCGTCGAGCGGCCCTCGGCGCAGAGACTCGCGATCAGCATGGCCATCCCGGCCCGGATGTCGGGGCTCTCCATGCGCTCGCCGTAGAGCTTCGCCGGGCCGCTGACGACGGCGCGGTGGGGGTCGCAGAGGATGATCCGGGCGCCCATGTTCACGAGCTTGTCCACGAAGAAGAGGCGGTTCTCGAACATCTTCTCGAAGATGAGGACCGTGCCCCGGGCCTGGGTGGCGACGGCGAGCGCGATCGACGTGAGGTCGGCGGGGAAGGCAGGCCACGGGCCGTCCTCGATCTTGGGGATCTGAGAGCCGAGGTCGTCCCGGATGACCAGCTCCTGGCGGCCCGGGACGCGCACGGAGCCGCTCTCGACGTGCCAGGCGACGCCGAGGCGCTCGAGGCCGGGCCAGATGCCGTCGAGGTGCGCGGGCACCACGTCCTCGATCACCAGCTCGCCCTCGGTGACCGCGCCGAGCCCGATGAAGCTTCCGACTTCGATGTGGTCCGGGCAGATGCGCCACTCTCCGCCCGAGAGCGCCTGGACGCCCGTGATGCGGAGGATGTTCGAGCCGATCCCGTCGATCTCGGCGCCGAGGGAGACGAGGAAGCGGCAGAGGTCCTGAACGTGCGGCTCGCAGGCGGCGTTCGCGATCGTCGTCTCTCCGCGGGCGAGGACGGCGGCCGTGACGGCGTTCTCGGTGCCGGTCACCGAGGCCTCGTCGAGAAACACGTGCGCGCCGCGCAGCCCGTCCGCCCGCATGTGAAAGCGCCGGTTCGCGTGGATCACGGCGCCGAGACGGGTGAAGGCGTGGATGTGCGTGTCGAGCCTGCGCCGGCCGATGACGTCTCCGCCCGGGGGCGGCACGATCGCCTCGCCCCAGCGGGCGAGGAGCGGCCCCGCCAGGAGGATGGAGGCTCGGATGCGGGTGCAGAGCTCCTCGTCCAGCTCGTGCTTGGTGAGCTCGGCGGCGTGGATGCGCACCTCGCCCTCGCCGACGTGCTCGACGTCCACTCCGAGGTCGGCGACGAGCTCGAGCATCGTCTCGACGTCGGTGATGGCTGGAACGTTTTTGAGCGTGACCGGCCCCTCGGCGAGGAGCGCGGCGGCGACGATCGGGAGCGCGGCGTTCTTGTTCCCGGCCGCGCGGATCGTCCCGCGCAGCGGGCGGCCGCCCTCGATGACGAAGGCCTCGGTCATGGTGTCGGAGACGACGGTGTCAGGCACGAACCTCTGTGCGTGGTCGGGGGCTTGAGCGACCGCGGAGGCTATCGTATGCGGCCGGATGGAGGTCACCCGGGATCGCGCCTGGAACACGCTCACGACCTACACCAGGAGCGAGGCCCTCCGTCGGCACGCGCTCGCGGTCGAGGCCTGCGTCGGCGCGTACGCGCGGGAGCTCGGCGAGGACGAGGAGTTCTGGCGCGCAACGGCGCTTCTGCACGACTTCGACTACGAGATCCACCCCACGCTCGACGAGCATCCGCAGGACGGAGCGCCGATCCTGCGCGGGGAGGGCTATCCCGAGGAGCTCGTCGAGGCCGTCCTGTCGCACGCAGAGCACCTCAGGAGACCCCGCGACACGCCTCTCAAGAAGACCCTCTTCGCCTGCGACGAGCTCGCCGGCTTCGTGCATGCCTGTGGGCTGGTGCGCCCGGACGGAATCGAGACGCTCGAGCCGAAATCGGTGCTGAAGAAGCTCAAGCAGCCGTCCTTCGCCGCCGGCGTCCACCGCGAGGAGGTGTACGCGGGCGCCGAACTCCTGGGGATCGAGCTCGACGAGCACATCCGGAACGTGATCGCCGCGATGCGCCCGCTCGCGGCCGAGCTTGGCCTCCGCACGGCAGCAGCCTAGGAGGGCTTGTGTTTCACCGGCACAAGCGCGCAAGGGCGC
>JBOHAJ010000342.1:0-8169 GCA_050697715.1 Gaiellaceae bacterium | reverse complement strand
CGTGAAGCGGGCGCGGAAGCCGAGCATGCCCGTGATGGCGGTGACGATCCCGAGCTCGGCGCCCGTGCGCTCGAGCACCGGCCCTTGTTCGATGTGGAGCTCGAGGTACGCGCCGACTCCGTCGATCCCGCGGGCCTCGGGCAGGCGCTCGAATGCGAAGCCCGACTCGGCCATCGCTTCCGGGACTCCGCGGCCGCGCCAGTCCTCCAGGTCGGTCTCGCCCACGAACGAGCGGCTCCCGAGCATCCCGGTCTGGAAGCGGCTCCCCTCCTCGTCGTTGAAGGAGACGACCCACAGCGGCCGCCGCGGCTCGACGCCCTCGGCCTTGAGCGTGCGTACGACGTGCAGGGCGGCCAGGACCCCGAGGGCGCCGTCGTAGCGGCCGCCGCGCGGCACGGTGTCTAGGTGGGAGCCGACGAGGACGGCTTTCCCCTCCTCGGCCGGCCAGCGGCCGAGCACGTTCCCCGCCGGGTCGAGCTCCGCCTCCAGGCCCAGCTCGGTCAGCCGATCCATGAACCATCTGTTTACCTGCGCGAGCTGGGGCGACCAGGCGAAGCGGGTCACTCCGCCGTCGTCCTCGCCGATGCGGGCGGCGGCCTCGAGGTCAGCCGCGAGCGAAGGCACCGCGCTTCCGCATCCAGCGATAGACCTCGACGGCGCCCGTGATGCCGATGGCGACGGCGAAGGCGATGAGAAAGCCGTAGAGGGGGTTCTCCTCGAACGTTCTCCCGCCCACGTAGCCGAGCAGAGCCGCGTACGAGGCCCAGACGAGCCCCGCCGCCACGTCGAAGCTGATGAACTTGCGCCAGCGCATCTCCAGCAGCCCGCAGGCCAGCGTGACCGCGGTGCGGCCGCCCGGGATGAAGCGGCCGATGACGATGAGGTAGCCGCCCCGCTCCTCCACCTGTTTCTCGGCCCAGTCCACGCGCTTGCGCCGTTCTCCCTTGAAGAAGCGCTCGACGATGCGATGGCCGGTGGTCCTGCCGATCCCGTAGGCGGTGTTGTCTCCCAGGATCGCGCCGGCGGCCGCGCAGGCGATCACCAGGGCGAGCACGAGGTCGCCCGTCGCCGCGAGGACGCCGCCCAGGATGACCGACGTCTCGCTCGGCACCACCGGGAAGATCACGTCGAGCGCGGCGATTCCGAAGAGGAACGCGTACGTCCAGGGCGAGCCCGAGACGTGCTCGGTCAGCGACTCGAACACGGATGCTCCTTAATGCCGGTGCTCGGACGGCAGCCCGAAGCGGCGGGCGGTGCCCTCCTCGGAGTCGAACTGGATGAGGACGGCCTCCTCCTCGCCGACGACCCAGGCGTCGTGCCCCGGCTCGATCGCGACGACGTGCGGCGCGGTGTAGTCGAACGTACAGCCGTCGCCGTACTCACCGGCGATGTGCCCCTTGGCGAGGAAGCCGATGTGCGCGTGCATGCACAGCTCGGTCTCGACGTTCGGGCCCATGTGGGTCGACCAGCGAAAGCCCGGCGGGTAGACCGCGCGCTTCACGCGGCCGTTCCCGACGCGCACGATGTCCACCCGTGCGCCGCCGACTTCGCGCGAATCGGCGCCCTCGATCGGTGCGGTCAGGGGATCCACGGGACGAAGATTAGACCGGCTCCACCGGCACCGCCTCGCCCGCCGTCTGGCGCCAACGCACGATCTTGCCGTCCCGGACGGTGAAGACGGCGGTCGCCTGCCCGCCTGGAGCGTCACAGAGGCTCGTCTCGCGGTCGAAGAGCGTGAACGTGGCGGTCGCAGTATCGCCCTCGACGCGCAACGTGACGATCTTGCCCGAGCAGGGCAGGTTCGCGTTCCAGGCGACGGCGTCCTCGCGGCTTCGGACCGTCAGCACGAAGCCTGCCTGCTCGATCCGGGCGCCGAGCGCGAAGAGATCGGCCGCGGCCCCGTTGTCGCCGACGTTGAGCGCGCGGCTCCAGGCGCGCACGACCTCCTCCGGGGACGCCGGCTCCTCGCCGCCGCAGCCCGCGAGGACGGCCACCGCGGCGAGGAACGCGAGCCTAGCTCTCACGGACGTAGAACGTGCGCTCGGCGACCGGCAGGTAGCCGAGGCTTCTGTTCAGAGCGAGCATCGCCGCGTTGTCGTCGTCGTTGCCGGTCACGATCGTCGCCACCCCGTTCCGGGCCGCCCAGCGGATCGTCGCCAGCTTGGCTAGGCGGGCAAGCCCGCGCCGCCGGAACGCAGGCAGTGTTCCTGTCATCTCGTTCGCGGCGCAGCCCTGGTCGTCAACGATGAGGAAGGCGAACGCGACCGGCCTCTCTCCCTGCAACACGATCGCACTGCCGCCGCGCGAAAGATCGGGATCGCCGAGGCACTCGTCCAACCACTCTTCGTAGCGAATGTCATCGACGGTGAAGTCCTCGGGGATGTCGGCCGAGGCGGCGGCGTACACCTCGTGGAGCTCGCGCTGTCTGTCGAGAACGTTGCCGAGACTGGCGAGCACGAGTCCCTCTTCTGCCTTCGATTCCTCGAGAGCCGGGAGCGCGGTCAGGTCGGCCGCAAGTGCTTCGAGGACGAAGAGGTGCTCGCCGCCCGAGGCCCGGAAGCCGCGCCGCGCCAGGAAGCCGCGCCCGTCTTCCTCGTCAGCGAAGGACTCGAACACTTCCGCGCCGGCGGCGAGGAGGTGACGGGTCACCCGACCAAACAGAGCGGAGCCCACGCCCCGACCGCGGCCCTCCGTGCGCACGCCGATCCAGAACGTGCCGACCGCGCGCTCGCTCACCTCCCAGCGCAGCCGCGCCCGTCCGATCCCCACCACCTCGCCGCCTTCCTCCGCGAGCCAGCAAGCCTGTCGCGCCCGCTCAGGATGGCTCGTCAGGCGGTGGAGGAGCCCGGCCGGCGAGCCGGTCCAGTCAAGCGCAGTTTCGCGCATCAACACAACCGCCGCGGCTGCGTCTTCGTCCCGGAACCCTCGGATCAGAGCAGCCTACCGGGATCGAAGATGCCGTGATCGCCGTCGGCAAGACGGCGGGCGAGACCAGGCGCGGTGATCATCCCGATCGAGGAGAGGCCGCCGAGCACCTCGAGCCCCTCGACGCCGGGAACCGGCCCGCAGATCGGCAGCCCGTCGGGCGTCATCGCGCGGCGGCCCGACCACGCGGCCACGACCGGCACCCGCTCGAGGTGCGGAGCAACGCGCACGGCGCGCTCGGCGAGGCGATGCACCGTCTCCGGGCCTTCCGACTCCTCGAGGAGCGAGCGGCGAAGGGAGGTCCCGATCAGGCAGTGCCCGGCCGGGCGGCCTCCCAGCAGGAGGAAGACGAGCCCCGGCTCGTCGTCCGCCGCGCCGGACGCCACGTCGCCGAGAGTCGGGTCGACCGACAGGGCCCCCATCTCGGCCTGCTCGGGCCAGGCCGCCTGCTCGATCGCGTAGCGCGGCGGCGGATCGACAGGACCCGTCTCGAGAAGCCAGCCTCGCGTCGAGGAGACGGGCAGGTCGACCCCCGCGGTGCGCAGGAGGAAGCGGAGCCGTGCCCCGGCCGCATCGACGACCCGCGCGCAGGCGATCACTCCCCCGTCGGTGGCGAGGCCGCTCACGCGCCCTCCGGTGACGAGCAGACGCTTGGCCTCGCAGCCGAGCCTGAGCTCGGCGCCCGCACGCTTGGCCGCCTCGGCCGTCGCCACGGTCGCGCCCATCGCGTCCAGCGTCCATCCGCCCTCGACGGCGAAGCCGCCGGCGAGGTCGTCCGCGAACCAGGTGTCCTCGCGCAGGTCGACCGGCTCACCGCCGACCGCCTCCGCGTACGCCCGGGCGTGGGCGAGCTCTTCCTCCTCCACGGCGAGCAGGAGCATCGGCCACGGCGCCAGGTCGAAGGAAATCGGTCCTTCGTCCTGGAGCTCCCGGTAGGCCGCGACGGCCTCGGCCAGGAGGTCGCGGATCCAGGCTGCCGGCTGCGGGAAGAGAAAGCCGCCGTTGCGACCGGAGGCGCCGGCGCCGATCCCGCCGCGCTCCACGACGACGACCCTTTCGCCCCGCTCGGCGAGGACGCGTGCGACCGCGCAGCCGGCGATGCCGGCCCCGACGACAACTGTGTCGGCGGTCAGCTCTGGAAGGACTCCTCGTCCTTCGAGCGGCGCTTCCGCCAGAACATGAGCCCACCGAGCACCGCGCCGATCCCGGCCACGATGCCCGCGATGACGCCGCCGCGCTTGCCCGGCGCCGCGCTCTTCGCCTTCCGCTTCGCCATCGGCTTCGCGATCGTGTAGACGAGCCAGCCGATGATCGCCTTGCGCTTGCTGAGTATTGCCACCTCTCCCCCTCCTTTCGCTTGATAGCTAGGCCTTGGCCACGGCCCGCTTGCGGTTTGGGATGTGAATCGCGCGCCCGAGCGCGACGAGCCCCGCCTCCTTGATCGCCTCGGAGAGCGTCGGATGCGCTGTCATCCCGTCGGCGACCGTCTCGACGGTTGCCTCGGCGTCGAGCGCCACCGTCCCGACCTCGACGAGATCGGTGACGTGAGGCCCGACCATCACGATCCCGAGCAGCTCCCCGTAGCGCGACTCGTGGATGGACTTGACCCAGCCGACGGTCTCGTTCTGCATCAGCGCGCGGCCGTTGGCCGAGAACGGGAAGGTGCCGGTGACGACGTCGTCGCCGTACTGCTCGCGCGCCTCCTGCTCGGTGAGGCCGACTCCGGCGATCTCGGGATCCGTGTAGATGGGCCGGGGGACGCCGCGGTTGTCCACGACGGCGTCGTGGCCCAGGGCATTCTCCGCCGCCACCTCCCCCTCCCGGAAGGCGGTGTGGGCGAGCTGCCAGTAGCCGGCGCAGTCGCCGACGGCGTAGATGTGCGGAACGGTCGTGCGTCGGTGCTCGTCCGCTGCGATCCCCTTCTTCTCATCGTGCTCGACGCCGATGGCGTCGAGCCCGAGATCCTGCACGTTCGGTCCTCGGCCGGTCGCGACCAGCATTAGGTCGCACTCGACCTGCTCGCCTTCGCCGAAGTGCACCCTCAGGCCGGTCCCTGTCTCCTCGATCTTCGAGCACTGCGACTCGAGGTGCACCTCGAGTCCGCGCCTCTTGAACTGCTTGAGAAGCTCCTTGGCCGCGTCAGCGTCCTCCATGGGGATGAGCGTCGGGAGCATCTCCACGATCGTCACCTGGCTTCCGAAGCGCTGCATGATCGAGGCGAACTCGCAGCCGATGATCCCTCCGCCCAGAATCACGAGGCGGCGCGGCACCTCGGTCTGGTCGAGGAGTCCCGTGGAATCCACGCACCGCGACGAGTCGATCCCCTCGATCGGCGGGCGCAGCGGGAACGAGCCCGCGGCGATCACCGCCTGCTTGAACGTGACGTCCTCGGCGCCCTCGACAGCGATCGTGTTCGCATCCTTGAAGCGGCCGCGGCCCTTGACCCACTGGACGCCGTTCGCCTTGAAGAGGCCGGCGACGCCGCCCGTCAGCGTCTTTACCACGTTCGCCTTCCACTCGTTGGAGGCGGCGAAATCGAGCTCGGGCTTCCCGACCTTGACACCCAGCTTCTCGAAGGTCTCCTCCGCCTCCTTCAGCGCGTAAGCCGTCTGCACCCACGCCTTGGTGGGGATGCAGCCGATGCGCAGGCACGTCCCGCCGAGGGCCTCCTCCTGCTCGATGCAGACGACGTTCGCCCCGAGCTGTGCCGCTCGGATCGCCGCCGTATACCCCCCGGGGCCGCCGCCGAGAACGGCGACGTCACACTCCATGTGGTTCAGCTCCCTTCGCTCTCGCTGTCAGCGCGATCCTACCCGGGCGGGCAGGGCCGACGCCGCGAGCCCGCGGCGGGTGCCGGTGAGGGCGACCCCCGAGGCTGCGAAGACGGGCGGCTCGTCGAATGCCCGGTCGGGAAATTCGCCTAAATGACGGGAGGGCGGCCCCTGAGCCGCCCTCGCCGTGACCCGGGGTTCAATCCCGGTCGGGGCAGAGAACGGCGGGAACGGCGGAGGCCGCGATCCCTCGCAGGAGGGAACGGTGCTCCGGCGGGAATTGGCGCCGGGCGCGCTTCTATCCGCTGGCCAGCCCAGGCGCAGAGCTCGAGCCCGGTTGCCCCGCGTCGAGCCAGCGGGCGAGCAGGTCCTCGGCGATGTCGACCGAGATGACGGCGGTCGGACGGATGTAGCGGCCCCCAACGAAGGGCCACTCGTCGGGCGCAAGCTGGCTTAGGTGGCGGACGACGTCGCGGGCGCACTCCTCCGCCTGGGCGGCGTCGGCACAGGCGGCGACACGTACGCGCTCGCCGTCGCTCAGACGTAGGAGGACGCGGAAGGCGGCCGTCTCTTCCGCGGGCACGGGTACAGATTCCGGCTCCAGCGCGGGCTCGGAGCGGGGCACAAGCGTAAGTACCGGCGCGAGCGCCCGTTCCTCTTCGTCGGCGCCGTTCTCCTCAGGCGCCTCGCGAGCCTTCCCCCGGATACTCCCGACGAGGGCGACCGACGAGGCAACGACGAGCGCGAGCCCAGCAAGGATCACGATCTCACGCGGCGGCGCCAGGCGGTTTACGAGCGGGGCCGCCGCGACGGCACCCATCATCGTCGTCGTCATGAATGCCGACGCGAGGCCGAACACGCGGCCGTAGTAACGTGGGTCGCTCTCCCGTTGGACGATCGTGTCGAAGAGGACGTCGGTCGTCCCGTCGAGCAGGCCGATGAGCGCGAGGATGAGGAGCGCCGTCGGCGCGTGCACCGTGAAGGCGAGCCCGACGAAGAGGACGGCCATGAAGAGGAGTCCGGCCCCGATCCAGCGCCCGGCCGTGGGGCCGACCCGCGTGAAGCCCACGATGGCCTGCCCGGTCGCGAGACCCCACGCGAGTGCGGAGAGACCGAAGCCGTAGCCGCCCACTCCGAGCCCCAACTCGTCGAGGAAGCGCGGCAGTGTCGTGTTCGTGAGCCCGGTGGCGAGCGTCGCCGCCCCGAAGGCGCCGACCACGACGAGAAGCGCACGGCGGCGCAGGACGTAGCGGAGACCCTGGACGACGCCACCGGGAGCGGGCTCGTCGTCCTCCCTGACCGTCCGCCGCACGCGAATCCCGGCATAGAGCGTGCCCGCGACCACGAAGGTGCCGAGGTCGACGACGAGCGCGGTGACGGTGTGCGAGGTCGAGAGCGCGACGCCAGCGCCGAGGGCGCCGAGCGCCATGGCCGCGTCCTGGGCGATCCCGAGCCCGGCGTTTGCCGCCAGCAGGTGCTCGTCACCCAGAAGCGAGGGGACGATGGCCCGCACCGTTGCCGACGAGACGGCGGCGAGCGCGCCGGAGACCGCGACCGCCGCGAAGGCGAGGGGCCGGTTCTCGGAGAGAACGGCGAACAGGGCCCCACCCACGGCGAGCCCGCGCAGGATCTCGACGCCCACGAGCAGCCGCTCCTTGGGCAGGCGGTCGACGACCGCCGCGGCGAGGCCCCCGCCCAGGATCGGCGGGGCGAGCCTGATGAGCATGAGTACGGCCACGTCCGTCGTCGACCCGGTGGCGGCGTAGACCCAGCTCACGAGCGCGGCGAGCGTCAGCCAGTCGCCGAGATGGGAGACCAGCTTCCCGACGGCGAGCCGCCGGAAAGAGCTGTCGTGCAACGGGCGGACGATTCGTGACGGCACGAGCGCCCTCGTCGAGCCGTCGCTCGTCGCCACGGCCACGATAAGCGCGATCGTGCCGAACCCGATCAGGAGGTCGCCGACCGAGAAGACGTTGGCGAGGGGGAACTCGCGCGGGAGTGCGAAGACGTCCCCGAGGAACGTGAGCCGGTCGCCGCCGAGACGGACGTTCGGGTGGTCGCCCGGTTGGAGCCCCGCCGCCGCCCAAGCCGCCCTCGAGACCGGCATGCTCCCGCCGTTCGCCGCGATGGCCACGGCGTTCAGGACCATGCCGAGGAAGAGCGGCAAGAGCGCAAGGTTGTGGACGTTCACCGCCGCGAAGATGAAGAGGAGCGCGTAACTCGCCAGGTGGAGCGGGCTCTCGAGCTCCGGCGGGACGGTGATCTGGTCGCGGAGCGGCGTGAAGAGCGCGGCCTGGAGCCCGAGCGCCAGGAAGACCGTCCACCCATGCCGCAGGCGGATGTCGAGCAGGCGGGAGAGCTTGCCGCCGAGGAGAAGCGCGAAGACGAGGCCGAGGGCGACGCTCGGCAGCAGGAACACTTAGGCCACTTTCAGCCGGCGCCGCACGGCCGCCGGCGCGAGGAGTCCGGGCGC
>JBOHAJ010000341.1:0-3875 GCA_050697715.1 Gaiellaceae bacterium | reverse complement strand
GTTCGGCGCGGCGATGGAGACGACCGTGCCCGTTCCTGCGGCCTCCTCGGGCCCAGCGACCTCGACGCCGCGGCCGCGCAGCTCGTCCAGCAGGATCCGCCCCGCGGGGTCGCGCGCCCGCTTGCCGAGAAAACGGGCGCGCCCGCCCAGGGCTACCACCCAGGCGGCCACGTTCGCGGCCTGGCCTCCCGGTCCGACCAGCGTCCTTCCGTATGCGTCCGTGTCGGCGGCGATCGGTCCGTCCAGGCGCACGACGACGTCGAGGAGTAGGTCGCCGAGAGTGCAGATCACGAGCCGACCATACAATCGGGGGCATGGACGGCGAGCGCGGCAAGCGGCTCGGCTCCTTCCTCCTGGGCGGGCTGGTCGGGAGCGTCGCCGGCCTCGTCGCGGCCGGGCGCATGAAGGTGCGGTCGTCGCCGCGCCGCCGGGAGTCACCAGCCGGGCTCGCCGCCTTCGAGCAGGCGCCCTGCTACGAGGAGACCGTCGAGCGCGAGCGGCGCGAGGCTCGCGGGTAGCGGCCGTGGCGAGCTGCCAGCTCGCTGCGTGAGAAGACGATCGGCGCCGCGAGCGCGAGCAGCGCAAGTCCGAAGAAGTAGAACATCGTGATCGTCATCAGGAAGACGTTTGCGGCCAGCGTCCCGACGAGCGCCGCCGTGAAGCCCCAGGCAAGCGGATGGACACGGGCTGCCATTACGTCCCCCGCTCGGGCGAGCCTCTGGCCGAGCTCGCGCAGCGCGTGCAGGCGACGGAAGAGGTAGACCAGGTAGACGGCGGTGAGGGCGGCTCCGACGAGGCCCGATTCCGAGAGGACGGCTACGTAGTAGGAGTGCGGCCCCATGCCCTCGATCCCCGAAGCGAACTCGTAGTAGGCCGTGAAGGTATTCAAGCCGATCCCGAAGAGCGGATGGGCGGCGAGCGCCTCCGGTAGCTGCGACCAGATCTCGGTGCGCGGTTCCACGCGGAAGGTGGCGCGGGCGCGGAAGACGTTCTCGAAGAAGTCGGCGCGCTGCACCACGACGAGCGCCGCCACGCCGACGACCGCCGCGAAGAGGCCGAGCAGGCGGGGGGAGAGCAGAAAGCGCCGGTAGGGAACGGCGAGCACTGCCAGCCCGACGAAGACGGCGAGCGCCCCGCTTCGGGAGAGGGTCGTGAGCTCGGCGAGGAGGGAAAGGACGAGAGCCGCGGCGAGGGGAGCCCGCAGAGCGTGGCCTCGTTCGAGACGCAGGTAGACGGGAAGCCCGACGAGCAGCGCCGCGGCGAGGATGATCCCGAGATGGTTCGGCGTCCATGTCAGCGCGTTGGTGCGGTAGATCGCCTCGCCGCCCTCCTGGCCGAAGACGTCGATGGCGAACCCGTGGTAGCTGCCGAGCGGGGTCAGCACGAGCTCGTCGAGGTACGTGCCCCTCTCCGCGGCCGCGAGCTGGACGAGGCCGTAGAGCGCGTTGGCGGCCATGCCGGCGACGAACCAGGCAAGCGTCCGCCAGTAGAAGCCCTCCGAGCGCCCGGCGACGTATGCGACCGCCGTGGCCAGGAAGGCGAAGTGGATCGTGAACTCGGCCACGCCCTCGGTGAAGAGCTCCCGCTCCGCGCTCGTGTCCAGGTTGAAGAAGGCCGTCAGGTACACCAGCGTGAAGGCCACGAAGAACGCGGCGAGGACCCCGACCGTGCGCGGGAAGCGCAGCTCGCGGCTTCGCAACCGAGCGAGCGCGAACGCGAGGACGAAGAGGGAGGCTGAGATCTCGGCCAGGGCGATGTCGCCTGCGGCGACGGGCCAGCGGACCTTCGTGAAGGTGATCGTGAAGAGGGTCGCGAAGAGGAGGGCGTCGAGGAGGCGGCTTGTGCGGCGGGCGGGCAGAACGGCGGCCGGGACCCACGCTCCCGCGCCTGGCACTCCTGGGACTCGAGTGCCGGAGGCGGCCGGACCCCCTGCTAGCATCTCTCCCTGCAAACGCGGGCCTTTCTCCTCCGATGCCGATCTACGAGTACCGGTGCCCCGACGGGCATACCTTCGAACTCTTCCAGCGCATGACGGATGCGCCGCCGGCAGCCTGCCAGATCTGCGGCGCCGCGCCGCTCAGCAAGGTGCTCTATCCGGCCGCCATCCATTTCAAGGGGTCGGGCTTCTACTCGACCGACTACGGCCGCAGCAAGGGTCGCCGGGACGCCTCGAAGGACGGCGCCGCCCCGTCCGAGGGCGACGGAGAGACGAAGTCGAAGGATCCGGGGGAGACGAAGTCGAACGGTCCGGAGAAGAAGGCCGCGGCCGAAGGCTAGGCCGCTAGAAGCGCTAATCGGAGGCGCCCACGTTGCAGCCCGGGCCGAGGGGACCCGAGCCGGGCGGGGCCGGCTGGGGCGCCGACTCGCCTGTGACCATGGCGATCACGGAGACGTTCTCCTCGCTCCCGAGGATGACGGACTCCCCGCCGACGTCGGCGATCGTCCCGCCCAGACGGCACCGGAGCACCCCGCTGTCCGGCGTCCGGTACTTGACCCAGCCGAGTTGGAGGAACTCGTTCGCGGACAGGTCGGTCGCGAGCGGTTTGACGAGGTCGTCTCCGATGAACGGCAGGCGCAGGAAGCTGCCGAAGCTTGCCGCCTGGTCGAGGGTCGCCTGGAGCACCTGCTGCTGCCGCGTCCCCCGCGTGAGGTCGTTGTCCGCCGGGTCGAGTTGGTTCTGGCGCACGCGCGCGTAGACGAGAGCGCGGCGCCCGTCCATCTCCTGCACGCCCTTGCGGAAGCGCCAGCCTTTCCAGCGGTCGCACTCCGCCCGCGTCCCGAACGGGCAGTCGAACTTGTTCGAGAGAATCGGCTTCTTCACGTTGATCGTGACGCCGCCGAGCGAGTCGATCACCTCGCGGAACTGCTCGAAATCGAGCACGACGACGTGGTTGATGCGGAGTCCGGTGACGCTCTGCACCGTCCGAACCGCGAGGGTGGGGCCGCCGAAGGCGAAGGCGGCGTTGATCTTGTTCTCCCCGTGGCCGGGGACGGTTACGCGAAGGTCGCGCGGGATCGTGAGGTACGCCAAGCGGCCGGCGTCGGGATCCGTACGCACGACGAGGATCGCGTCGGAGCGGCCGGGCCCCCCGTCCTTCCTCTCGTCCGAGCCGAGGACGAGCGTCGTCGAAGGATTGGACATGAGCAAGCCGTCCTGGGGCGCGAGCGCGTTTTCGACCCGGGGGTCGAGCCGCTCGTTCGCCTCCTGGATCCCGTTGCGGAAGGCGAGGTAGCCGAGCAGCGCCCAGACCAGCACGAGGAGGATCGCGACGAGGATGACGATGAGGCCGACGCGCAGCCAGCTGCGGCGTCGCCTCGGGCCCGTCGGCCTCGCGGGCTTCTGCGCCTCTCCTCCGTCGCGGCTGCGCCCCTGCCGCTCCCGCTCGCGGAGCGGGACAGGCCCCTTGGCGCGCCCGCCCCGGTACATGCGGTACGGCTTGTCCTTCCCGGCCACAGCGACCGACTATCGTAGCCACAGGACATGAAGCCTCAGCGGGTCATCGCCGTGGACCTCGGGGGAACGAAGCTCCTCGCCGGGGTCGTGGACAGCGAGGGCGTCGTCATCCGCCGGACGGTGCACCCCACCGATCTCTCGAGCGAGGACGTCCTCCTCTCGCAGGTGGAGTCGGCGATCGGCGAGATCGTCGACGACCAGGCGGACGGGCTCGGGATCGGCATTCCTTCGACGATCGACCAGCGCGTGGGGAGAGCCGTCTCCTCCGTGAACATCCCGCTTGCCGACGTGAACCTGCGCGAGCACCTGCAGGAGCGCTTCGGGCTCCCCGTGATGATCGAGAACGATGCGAACGCGGCTGCGCTGGCCGAGCACCGGCTGGGCGCCGGCCGTGGCTCCCGCCACATGCTCATGCTGACCC
>JBOHAJ010000340.1:0-4451 GCA_050697715.1 Gaiellaceae bacterium | reverse complement strand
CTTCACCGCCGCGACCTGCTGGTTGCCGTTCTCGTTCATCGTCGCCGGCAAGCATCGCTCCCGCGCGGGTGAGCTGTCATCACCCGGCGGCACGGTTCACCCGGGTGAACTGGGGACGGAGCGGGTGCGGCGACTGCACCCGCTCCGAGCTTGCTCCTAGGACTCGCTCGGCTTGTAGAGGCCGAACGCGGCGCCGGTCGGATCGGCGAGGACGGCGACGCGTCCCACGGTGGGGACGTCAATCGGGCCCATGAACCTCGTGGCGCCGAGCTCCTCGGCCTTGGAGCAGTCGCGGTCGACGTCGGTCGAGGCCAGGTGCGTCTGCCAGTAGGGAGGCGTCGCGGCGTCTGCGGGCAGCCGCGTGCAGCCGGCCCGCTGGGCCTCGCCCGTGCTGAAGACCGTGTAGACCATGTCGCCCATGTCCATGTCCTCGGCCGTCCAGCCGACGACCTTCGTGTAGAACTCCTTCGCCGCCTCCGGGTCCGTGGTCAGGACCTCGTCCCACAGGAACACGCCCTGCGAGGGAGGCGCCTCGCCGATGGGCGTGAAGGCGGAGAAGACCGCGCCCTGCGGATCCTGGATCACCGCCATGCGGCCGACCTCCGGGATGTCCATCGGCTCGCCGAGGAGCGAGCCTCCCGCCGCCTGGGCGCGCTTCGCCGTCTCGTCGGCGCTCTCGACGGCAACGTGGCCGAGCCAGTGGGAAGGAGCGCCGCCCTGGGCTGGGCCGAAGCCACCGTGCATCTCGCCGTTCACAGTGATCATCGGGTAGTCGATCTCGCCCGGCTTCCAGACCTCGATCTCCCAGCCGAGCAGCTGCGAGTAGAACCCGCGCGCCTTGTCCGGATCGCCGGACATGTGGTCGTGCCACACGAAGCGGCCGACCGCCGTTTGCACTGTGCTCATCCCAAGCACCTCCGTTTCGTCGTGTATCGCCGCAGTCGAGGCTATCGGTTCCCAGGTACGCGAGTTCCGCTTCGTCGAGCCCGCGGCCCGTGTAACGAGTCGCCGTCGGCGCCGACTAGATAGGAGTGACCTGGACGCGGTTTCTCGTCCTGCCCGCTCTGGCGGCCGCCCTCGCCGCGTGCGGCGGCGAGTCCGAGCCGGCTTCTGAGACTCAGGCGCCGACGACGACCCAGCAGGCGCCGCCGCCCACGACGACGGAGCAGGAGGAGACGGCCACCGAGGAGACCACGACGGAGAAGACCTCTCCGCGGCCGAAGCCCCTCCCCGGACTTCCGCGCTACACGGCCGGCTTCGACAGCTGGATTCGCTTGAGCGCCGCGGCGATTCCTCCGCGCGAGTCGGGCGACGCCCACCTCGGGACGAAGCGGGTCTGGACGACCGACCGACGGAAGGGCGACCGCTATCCGAACGGGACGATCATCGTGAAGTCCGCCCTCCGGCCGGGCAAGGACTTCATCGGCCTCGTGGCGATCATGCGCAAGCGGCCCGGCTTCGATCCGGAGCACAACGACTGGGAGTTCGTCGAGTACACGCGCGAGAGCGCGGACGCCCGCTTCGGGCTGACCGCCAGCGGGACGGTCTGCTGGAGCTGCCACGTCGGCGCCGCCGACACCGACTACGTCTGGATCGAGACGCTCGGCCTGGCTCGGTAGCGTAACTCGAGGCGCTCTGGCCTCGCCTGGGGTCAGGTCTTGCATGCAACATGCCGAGCCATGCGTGCGTGATTGCAAGAGACCCCGAGCCCCGGACCTGCGCAGACCTACTTGTCTCCGTCACCGAGGTATCGATTCGATGATGGCGCGCAACGTCGCCACCGTCTCCAGAAAAGGCTCCCATGCGTGGAGGCTGAGCGCGTAGCTCCGTCCGTTTTGCCTCCAACGGAAGATGAGGTGATTGCCGGCCATGCCGCCGTAGAGATACGGCGGGGCGAGGGCGAGAGTTCCCGCCTTCCCGCCCCACTGCACCTGGCCGAGGAACACAGGATCTATGCGCCCGAGACGAACGAGGCCATTGGTTGGTCGGGTGCTGCCGCTCGTCGGGTGGGCAAACGGAACCGCTCCGTCCTCGGTGTCGTCGAGGAACAGGAAGATATGGAGCATGCGAGGCGGTCGGTTCCGCCTGGGATGCACGGGGTCTTCGCCAGACCGCTCAAGATTGAAGATCGCCCGTTCGCCATCGAGCGCGAATGCGCTCACCTTCGCCATCCTTGGGATACGCAAGGGACAGGCGGGTCGGAGGATGGCCGAGCCCTGACACGTCCGAAGTGCGACGGCCGGCGTGCCCATCATCGAAACCGGCTCCGCATGCTCCGTGACTCGCTCGCTTCCGCTCACGACCTTGACAACCAATGTCCCGACGAGGGCTTTCCCCTTTTTGACCTTGATCTGCCAGAGCCCAGGGGCGGAGAAGAGCATGTATCCCGGGAAAGCCCAGGATTCAGGCCCGGCGCGTAGCCGCCCGGTTCGGTCGCCGACGCCGTGCATCGACGCGCGCGACATGGGGACCGGAAAGGGCGGCTTCTCCGCATACCAGCTGAGGCCCCGGTACCGGAAGCGAAGCGGCTCCCCTCCGCCGCAGCGTTCGCCTTCGAGCGTGATCGAATGTTCGAGCGGCCCTTCCACGACCGCGATCGGCACTTTCGTCGGGAAGCCCGGGACGAGCAGGATCGCCGCATGTGGCCCTGCGCCGACGCCGGTGAACCAAAGCGGGCCAACACGAGCTGCCGGGTAGGGCTCAAAGGGATCCGCATGCACGAGTCGGGTCGGCTCGGCGCACGAGTCGGCGAGCTTCTCTCTGCTCGCCTCCGTACTCTCGACGCGACTCGCAGCGCTCCCGCCTCGCTCCTCCTGCCCGAGAGAGCAACCTGCCAGCGCGCACGCAGCAGCGAGCACAGGCAAACCAAGACGCCCTGCTCCGGTCACGCGCTCGAAACCAGTGTTCAGCTTGGACCGGATACGCCCCCAATGCGGTTAGAGGTCCGCCGCGCTCAGCCGAGCTGAGAGATCCCGGGAGCGGGCTAGCTCGTCCACGGCGATCTCCGGCAGCCCAGGCGCGCGCGTGAGACCTCAACGCCGTCCGCCCGAGACCAGCGCCGTATCCTCGGACGCGGCCTCGCCTGAGGAGGGGTCAAGCTGGACACGTCCGGGGTCTGACCCCAGACGTGACCCAGAGGGCCGTGTGAGGACCCTCGGCTCATCGGAGGTACGGGACCCACCCCCACGCGGGCACCCTCCGATGGCCGCTCATGTTCGGGAGAACGACCAGCTCCGCGCCGACCCACCGCCCGGTCCCCTGCCCGCGCCGGAGGTGTCCGTCGTGAAACACGGCCGGGGTCTGACCCCGGACATGGCTCGAAGGGCCGGCTCGCGTCAGCCGAGCCGGACGATCCCGGGGCGGGCGAGCCCGTCCACGGCGATCTCTGGCAGCCCCGGCGTGCGCGTGATCACCTCGACGCCGTCCGCTGAGACGAGCGCCGTGTCCTCGGACTTGGCCCCGCCCGTGATGGAGGGATTCCACGCGACCGCGGCCGACTCCGGGATCGGGGTCGGCTCGCCGGGAACGGCGAAGACCTCCCGCCCCTTGTAGCCGGTCAGCCCGCCCTGGTGGTGGCGGCGCCATTCCCCTGGGAAGCCCACGCGTGCGTAAGTCTCGTCGAGCACCTCGAACACCTCGCCAAGCGTGCGCCCGGGGCGCGAGGCGCCGAGCACGGCGGCGTCCACCTCCGCCGTCAACCGCACGAGCCGCTCGAGCTCGGCGGGCGGCGCACCGAAGGAGACGAGCCGCGTCAGCGAGACGTGCAGGCCCTCGCGCTCCGCCGTGACGGCGAGGAGCGCGTGGCGGCCGAGCGCCGCGCCCGTCGGCAGCGGGTGCCGGTGCACGCCCTGCCGCTCGGCGCCGGCGACCAGGACGACCGGAGGGAAGAAGCCCCGCCGCCGGCACTGGAGCGCGAGCTCCGCCGCGACGTCGTCCTCGGAGTCCTCGGAGGAGAGGCGGCCGAGAGTCTCCACCATGGCGCCCGCGGCCGCGGCGCCGGCGACGCGAAAGCGCTCCCGCTCCGGCTCGGCGAGCGTCCGACGCGCAGGCGCGAGAGCCCCCTCGAGCGCCTCGCCTGCCAGCACGTGCGCCCCGTCCACGAGCGTAGCGACGGCCCCGTCCCGCCCTTCATGCCAGGGGAACGGGACGGGCTCGTAGCCGAGCTCCTCGAAGCGCTCCTCGGCCTCGACGCGCGAGGCCTCGATGTCCGGAAAGAGGACGGCGCTGCGGCCCCCGGCGAGCACGACGGTGTAGTCCGCCTCGGGCCCGGAGGTGCTCACGGGCCGCCCGCGCCCACAGAGGAGCCAGCGCACCGTCGGCGGGCTCGTGGCGACGACCGCCACGGAGCCCGCCGCCTCGGCGGCTTCCACCGCCAGCGCGCGCTTGACGTTCGCCTCAGCCGAGCTGCCGGTCAAGGTTGGTGGCAGCGCTGATCAGCGCGAGGTGGGTAA
>JBOHAJ010000339.1:0-10633 GCA_050697715.1 Gaiellaceae bacterium | reverse complement strand
GCTGCGCCCAGCAGCCGGTCCCGGCCTGCCTGTCCCACCAGGCGATCGGAGCCGGTACCGCCGACGAGCACGTCGTTGCCCGGGCCGCCGCGTATCACGTCGTTGCCGCCGCGACCGCGGACGATGTCGTTGCCCGCGCCGGCGCAGATCACGTCGCGTCCGTTCGTCCCCGTGATGATGTTCGAGCCGGACGTCCCCGAGATCGTGCAGTCGTTGGTCGGCGGCGGCGGCAGGTCCTGCAGGTCCTCGAAGTGATGCCAGTAACGCCTCGTCAGATCGTTGGACGCCAGCACCGGGACGTCCGTGGTGCCGGTGACGTTGTCCTTCGTCGAAGTGGCGTTGTTCATGCCCGCGCTGCTGTCGTCCTGGATCACGGGCCGCCGCGAGAGGACCGCGAAGTCGATCGTGTCCATGTCCGACGTGCTCTCGAAGATGCTGCCGCCGATGTCCGGGTTCGGACCCGACGGATGCGGGCCCGTCTCGAAGACGTGGATCACACGGTTGTCCGTGTCGAGCAGCACGATCGGCCGCGTGCGCTGGTCCGGGGAGAAGGAGATCGTGTGCGCCGTCCAGACGCCCGCCGCGGAGCGCACGAGCAGGCGCGTCTGCGGGTTCAGCTGGGTCTTCGAGTCGAACTTCGTCTTCGTCGCGGCGTACACCTTCCCCTCGAAGGCCTTGAGATTGATGTGATCGTCCGCGAGGCTGGGGCCGCTGCTGGCGTTCGCGATGGCGCCGAAGCTCCCGGCCGGGTCCACGACGACGAACCTGAACGCCGAGGCGATCTGGTCGCTCCACATGATCCCGATGTTGTTAGCGTCGAAGCGAATCAGCGAGGAGATGTCGTCTGCGGACACGGGGTCCGAGGTCGGAACGGGGGCGCGGTTCGTGAAGACACACTGGGCGGCCGTGCTGCAGTCACCGTTCGTGCGACTGTAGAGGACGCGGTACGGGCCGCCGGCCGCAGTCTGCTGGACCCACGTGGCCCAGATCTTGCCGTCCTGGGCCTGGTCGATCACGAGCGACTCAGCCCGTTGGTCATCCTCGATGTCGACGGTGAAGTCGCGCGTGTACGTGCCTGTCAAGGTGTCGTAGCTGAAGCGGGACAGCCTCATGTCGTCCCCGCCCTGGGGGTCCGGCGTGCCGTCGAAGACCGGCGTCGAGTCGAACTTGTGCGACGCGACCCACAGATGGGTCCCGTCCCAGCGGATGTCCTGCCGGGTGCTGTTACGCGTGTCGATCGCCTGGCTCCCCGTGACCGACCACGTCTGCGTGCCGGTGTCCAGCCGGAAGATCTCGTAGTTGTCGCTGCCCGGGTGGAACATGCTCGCCCACCAAATTCCGTCGTTGAACCAAAGCTTGCTTTCCGGTTTCGACGTCGTCGGCGGGCCGCTCGTCCCGGCGACATAGGTTGGACCCGGGATGCCGATGTCCGCCCCCGCGATCCCCGGCAGCGCGAGCGCCGCGATGCCGCAGAGGATGGCACAGCCGAGGCTCGCTTTACCCCTCATTTGTCGTCCTCGCTTTCGTTGTCCTGCCACAGTTGAAACCGGTGAGAACATCCCCCTAAACCCGGACTTCGCGCCGAGCGTATCACCCTGCGCCGAGACGTTCTAGCGTCCATCGAGCACCTTTCGGCGGAGCTTGACTGCGATTCCCGCGAGCTCCGCCACCCCCGGCCGCGGGTCGTCCCGCGAGAGGACGTCGAAGCCGTCCGCCGGGAGCACGAGCCGCAGCGCCGCGCCGACCGCCTCCCGCCGACTCGGAACCGGGAGGAAGGGATAGCGTCTCCTCCCCCGCAGGACGGAGGCGATCCAGAGCACCTCGAGATCGAGATTGCGGGAGCGGACGCCGACCGCATAGGACGTGACCGGAGGAAGGTCGGCGTCCGGAGGACCGAAGAGGTAGAGCTCGGCCGTCCTGGCTGCGAAGTCCACGCCGCTCTTGATGGCGAGAGGAAGGGAGCCCCAGATCCGGCCGTTGACCTCCATGAGGACGGGGCCGTCGGCACCGATCTTGAACTCGACCATCGCCAGCCCCGTCCAGTCGAGCACGCCGAGGAGGCGCACCGCCTGCTCGTACAGGCGCGGGTCGAGCGGGACGCTCTCGCGGAACGAGCTCGCGCCCCCGGTGATGGGCACCTCCCGCAGCCGCCGGTGCTGAAACGCGGCGAGCGGGCGGCCCCGGTACAGCAGCAGCTCGACGCCGTGCCCTTCCCCCCGGCAGTACTCCTGGAGCAAGACCGAGCAGCGCCCCTCGAAGGCGCGCATCTGCTCCGCCAGCCCCTCGGGACTCTCCGCGTAGCCGACGCGAAACGCCTCGACGGCCCGCCCGGCGCGATAGACGGACGACGTCTGCGGCTTCAGGACCACGGGCCAGCCGAGTGCCGCGGCCGCCTCGAGCGCCTCGCCAACCGAGGTGACGCGAGTCGTCCGCGGAGTCGGAATGCCGAGCCCCCGGGCCAGCTCGAGCGTGGCCAGCTTGTCGGCCGTGCTCGCGAGCGCCTGCGGCTCCGGCAGGGCGAGGGTGGACACACCGGCGAAGCGCTCACGCGCATCGGAGAGGGGTAAGACGGTCTGATCCGTCACGGGGACGATCAGGTCGACCCGGCGCTCCCGTGCAGCCTCGAGGAGGGTCGCAACCGTTGCGTCGGGGGCGTCGCGCGGGGGCGGGTAGCGCAGGCGCTCGGAGGCATACCGGGAATAGAAGCCGGGACTGCGGGGAAGCGAGTCGGCGGCGATGACGTGAAAGCCCCGGCGGCCGAGCGAGCGGATGATCGAGATCGCGCTGCCGCGCGACGCGTCGGTGACGAGCACGCACTGCCCGGCGGGCCGCCCGTTGCGGTCAGGGCGTCGCAGGAGTGCCAAGCGTCCTCCCGGCCGAGAACGCGTCGATCAGCTCGACGACGTCGTCCGTCACCTCGTTCACGGGGCGGCTGGCGTCGACGACGCGGAAGTTCCGCATGACCCGAGCCAGGTCGAGGTACTCGAGCCGCCGCCGGGCCAGCGATTCGAGCGTTCCCTCACCCTTCCGTGCGAGCAGAACCTCTGCCGGTGCATCGAGGTAGATGACGAGGTCCGGTCGCGGGTAGCAGCGAGACAGGAAGAAGCCGTGGAGGCGCCTGCTGAGCGGGCGCGGCACCTCACCGGCGACGTCGTAGGCGTAGTAGTCGGCGAGGAAGTGCCGGTCGAAGACGACGATCGAGCCCCGCCGGACGTGCCGGGACGCCACGAGCTGCCGGTGCCATTCCTCTGCGAGACGGTTCGCGAGTCGCAGGAACGATCTCGCGGTGGAGACGACGCGTTTCCTTCCGTTCGGCGACGGCCGAGCCAGGGTCCGGGGGTCACGCGGACCGGCGGTGTCCGGCTGCGCGCCTCGGGCGCGTTTGAGCGCGTGGACGAGGCGAGTCGTCGGGAGCGCGTGGTTGCTCGAGTCGGGATTGATGCCCATGTAGAGGTACTTCACCGCCACCGGCAGGGCGTGCTCGAGCCGCCGCGCGACGGTCGTCTTGCCCGCTCCGTCGGGGCCGATCAGCGCGACCGTGAACATGAGCTCACAGGTCGCGAGCTGGGAGCCCGCGCTGCTCCGCGAGCTCCCAGTCGCCGACCCCCATTCGAGCGTCCCGGAGCCAAATCAAGTTCGCGTCCATCACTAGCAGTAGGGGCTCATCGCGTCGAAGAGGGCTGGGATCGAGGCCGGGTAGGGGTGGTACACGGCGTAGGCCGGCTTCCCCGCGAGCACGCGCTCGAGCGCCTCGCGCTGGAGCTCTTCCGCCTCCTCGATCACGGGATTGCGCCGGTCCGGAAAGGCGAACCGAAACATGAGGTAGTAGGTCATGAAGGGCAGCCGCTCGTGCTGGAGCGAGAAGACCATCCGGCGCCCCACCTCGAGGGGATCGATCGGCTCGACCCTCACGTCGGGGGCGTCGTGGCTCGCGAGGAAGAAGAGGCGCTCGAAGCCGCCCGACAGGGTGCCGAGACCGCCTGCGACCAGCCGCTCGGGAGGGATGTCCACGAACAGCTGCTTCCGGAGCAGCGGCGCCACACGCCTGAAACCCCGGGCCAGCGCGAGACTCCTCGCTCGCGGCGTGGTGAATACCCCTTCCAGCGACAGGAGCGACTTGATCGCCCGGAGCCGCACGCGCTCGCCCCTTCCGGCGAGCGCCCGATAGCGCGGCAGCTCCTGAAGGTGCCAGTCCCACACGCGGATCGGTTCGGGGATCCCGAAGACCCGCTCGCCGTCGCCGGTGATGTAGACCCATTCGTCCCCCACGTACTGCGCGCCGCGGCTCACGAAGGCGAGCATCGCCTCGGTCTTGCCGCCCTTCGACCACCCCGTCGCGACGACGCCGGTCCCGTCATGGACGAACGCGGAGGCGTGCAACGGGACGGCCCCCTTGTGCAGGACCGTCAGGTTCACGATCGGAATGAGGAGCGGCACGGCGGGCAGGCCGCGCTCGCACACGATCTCGCACCGCTCGCCGATCTCCGTGAACGCGATCTGGACCTTGGCCGGAGCCTTGTGCTTGCTGCGGAGGACGAGGAATGCGTCGTCGGTGAACCCGGCCTCCTCCACGCCGAGGTGGCGCAGCCGAGAGGACGTGGCCAGCCGGTCGACGAAGCGGATGACGATGTCCGGCTCGCGCTCGAGGCGCGCCTGGATCGGCCCGAGCTGCCGCGTCACGGCCGCAGCATCGCGCGGAGACGCGTCGACCAGCCTGATCCCAACGAGACCGTGGAGGTCGTAGTCGATCTCTCGGGAGTCGCCGGCCGGAAGCGGGTGCTTCGAGCTCGAGCGAGACCGGAGCCGGCCCGTCCGCTCGCTCGTGGCTCCGGACGCGCTCACGGGACTAGACGCCGGACCGCTTCAGCACGGCCGGCAGGGTGAGCAGGAGCAGCTTGAGGTCGAAGGTGAACGACCTCTGCCGGATGTACTGGATGTCCAGACGCAGGCGCTCGTCGAACGTCGTCCCGTTCCGTCCCTTGATCTGCCAGAGGCCGGTGATTCCCGGCGTCACCTCGAGCCGATACGTGTGCCAGAGGGTGTACGTGCTCGCGTCGAAAGACGTCGGTCGAGGCCCGACGAGCGACATCTCCCCTCGGAGCACATTGAGGATCTGCGGCAGCTCGTCGAGGCTTGTCTGCCGGAGGAACCTGCCGACTCGCGTGACTCGAGGGTCGTTGGGGATCTTGAAGTCGGGAGGCGGCAGGATGTTGAGGTGGGCCAGCGCCGGCTTGAGCTGCTCCGCGTTGTGCACCATGGTCCGGAACTTGAGCATGCGGAAGCGGCGTCCATCGCGGCCCGTGCGCACCTGGCTGATCAGGATGGGCCCCGGCGTATCGATCGCGATCGCGAGCGCGCAGAGCAGGAAGACGAGCAGGCCGACCGGCAGCAGCAGGACACAAACGGCGATGTCGAACAGCCGTTTCGCGAAGAGATAGCGTCTGCTGGCGATGGGCATGGTTCGGGGGCGCCTTCGGCCTACGCGGCCGTGCCGCTGGGAACGTCACCTCCCTCGGCTGCTTGGAGGACCGGGCGCTGACGTCGAACCGAACGGCCGTGGAGCGTCGCGAGCAGCGCCCCGCTCGCCACGCCGTCCTCGGGGAAGCACGCCAGCGAGCTCTCCTCTCCGTGCAGGCGCTCGGACAGCGGCTCCCGGATGCGGGAGATCATCGCCTCCGCCATTTCCCGATCGCACTCGGGGAGCAGGACGTAGAGGTTCTCGCCGTGCGCCCAGACGCGGTCGACGCCCCGGAGGAGCGAGCCCAGCACATGCACCCGCTCGTCGTCCAGCTCGGCCTGGTGTCTCCTTCCCAGCTCCCCTCGACCTGTCGTCTCCGAGCGTGGACACGCAAGGCGGACGATCGCGAAGCAGCGGCCGTAGCGCCGGCTCCGGTCGAGCTCCTGCCGAAGATCCTCCCACGAGCTCCACGCAGTTGCCTCGTCGCGGGTGAGCGGTGCGGAACGCACGTCTGCCGAGCGCGCTCGGCGGTTCAGCGGCCGCAGGAACGCATGAAAGCGAGAGCGAGGGACAGGCTGGGTGTCGCGCGTGGCCGTCGACGGCGACACATCGTCTGAACCCCTCCCGTACAAGGGCAGCCCCGGCTCCGGAACCGCCCCGCTTGTTATCTCATTCAAACCGGACATCTCTCGAACCCCTTTCCCGTGGTCGTCGGACCTTCGCAGGCCCCGGGCGAACAGTCGCCCGGCGGCCGCTGGCAGACCGAGGGAGCTAGCCCGGGCGCTTGCGCTGAGAGACGAGAGCCGCGGGCCGCGGAGGGGCAAGAGAAACCTTGAACACTCGACTTAGCAGCGGCGGCGCCAAGACGAGGAGCGCGACCAACGCCGCCAGGACTCCGGAGGAGGACCCGCCCGCGGGAGCGCCGGAGCTCGTGGGGACGGAGGTCGCAGGAGCCTGGGGCGGAGGCTTGACCGGCAGACGCTCGGCCGCGTCGGGCGCGACCGGGCCGCTGGTCGAATGCGTGGTGCGAGCAGACGCAGCCGCCGACGCCGTCGAGGCGGTTGCGGCCGAGGGCGTCTGCTCGGAGAAGTCGGGGCCGAACCCACCCAGGTTCAGGGGAGGCCCGGGGGGGTCGCCCTCGGACGCGCTCGGCGCGACCACGACGACCGACTGTTTCTCATCGGCCGGGTCGGGCGCGGGCTCAGGGGCAGGGTCCGGCGGGGGCTCAGGCACCGGCTCGGGAGCAGGCACCGGGGCAGGCTCGGGCGTCGGCTCTGGGGCAGGGCCCGGCTCAGGAGCAGGCGTGGGGCCCGGCTCAGGAGCAGGCTCGGGCGTCGGCTCAGGAGCAGGCTCCGGCGTCGGCTCAGGAGCAGGCTCCGGCGTCGGCTCGGGGGCCGGCTCAGGCGGCGGCGGCGGCTCGACCGTCGGATCGGGCGCCGGGTCGGGCGCCGGGTCGGTCGCCGTCGTCGGGTCGGAGCCTTCCGGAACGACGACATCTTGCGCGAAAGCGACGCCGGCGGACAGGCAAAAGGCAAGGGCTCCAGCCAGTGTGACACTGACGAACCGCAGGTGATGACTCTTGGACCCGCGTAGCATTTTCGATCGCGTGAGAGGCGCCTCCTCCCTTGCCCCGAGAGACTTGGCCAACGACCCAGCCAGCTTATCCCATACAGCCTTGCCCTTCTAGGCCGCGCCGAAACAAAAACCTCGCTACGACCGGACGGGCCGGGACGAGGTCCCCGACCGCTCGGCGCGAGGGACCCGGCGACCGGCCGGCCGTAGCTCGGCCGAGGTCGGAAAGTCGTCTCGGATCGCGACCGAGCGGCGGCGAGCGCGGCCTCGCTCGGGGACCGGTTCCCGCCCCAGAGTGCGGCCCCGGGGGAGGCGGACTCGGGGCAAGTGCCGGCCGCCGCGGAAGTCTAAAGCTCCAGTAGAGCTTTATATTTTTCGGCCGCCTCCCAAGCAGGCTGCTGAGAGCGATCTACGAGATGGCGAACGTCACGGTCAACGTTGCCGAGACGTCCTGCGTCCCAGGCTCGATCGGGACTCCGGCGGCCTCCTCGGCCACGGCGCGGTCATAGGCATAGACGTCGCCCCCGCCTCCGCCCTCGACGATCGCAACCGGCGCACCGAGGCTGACGCCGGCCTTGGCCGCGATCACCTCGGCGCGGGCGCTGGCGTCGTCGAAGGCCGCCTCGACGGCGGCGCGGTATTGCGCGTCGGTGTCGGACGCGCGCAGCGTGGGGCCGTAGACCTGGTTCGCGCCCGCCGCGACGGCGGCGTCCACGATCGTGCCGGCGCGTTCCATGTCCCGCACGGTCGCGTGGACGGTGTTGGTGGCCGTGTAGCCGACCACCGAGCGACCGTCGTCGCTGGTGCGCGGGTAGACCGAGACCTGCTCCGTGCGCAGGTCCTTCTTGTCGATCCCGGCTCCGCGGAGCGCTGTGAGCACGCCCTCCATCGCCTCCGAGTTGGCGGCCAGCGCGGCCGCGGCCGTGTCCGCATCCGTCTGCACGCCGAACGACCACTCGGCCACGTCCGGTACGAGGGTCGCCTTGCCGCTCCCGGTCACGGTGATGCCCTCGACAAGCCCACCCTGGGCAGTCCCGACCGCCGCTGCGAGCTCCCCGCTCGCGAGCCCGCCCACCGCTTCGATCCCCTGCTCCTCGTCCCCTGCGCACGCGGCGAGGCCGAGCGCGGCCAAGGCCGCAACGACGACGACTGCGATCTTCATTGTTCCTCCGATCCGCATTTGCCAGCTTCGACCGGAGAAGCGGACCGAAAGTTCCTGGATCCCTCAGACCGTCGCAGCCTTGAGCGCCAGGAGCTCCCACAGGATGCTCGCCGCGGCGAGCGCCGTCGGCTGCCCGGCGCCGTCGTACGGCGGGGAGACCTCGACGACGTCGCAGCCTCCGAGGCGAACTCCCCGGAGCGAGCGCAGGAGCGCGACGGCCTCGTGCGTGGTGAAGCCGGCGATCTCCGGCGTGCCCGTGCCGGGCGCGTAGGCCGGGTCGAGGAAGTCGACGTCGAAGGAAAGGAACACGAGTCTCTCGCCTGCCCGGTCGAAGACCGCCTCGGCGAATCTCTCGGGCCCGAGCGAGCGCAGCTCGTCCGCGGGAATGACTTGGAAGCCGAGTTGACGC
This sequence comes from Gaiellaceae bacterium, assembly GCA_050697715.1. GTDB lineage: Bacteria > Actinomycetota > Thermoleophilia > Gaiellales > Gaiellaceae > DASQWP01. The sequence continues at coordinate 2,032 of JBOHAJ010000339.1, read as the reverse complement.
GAAGCGTCCAGATCGGCTTCCGAGTACAGGGAGCCGCGCATGCCGGCCTGGACGGACGCGGCCGCCTCGACGAGCCCCTCCTCGACGGCCCGCTTGAAGGTCGTTCCGTGAAAGTACCGCTGGCCGAAGTAGGCCTCCCACGTGTCCGCGTGCGCGTCGAGCTGGACGAGCGCGAGCGGCCCATGAGCGCGGGCGAGGACGCGCAGCTCGGCGAGCGTGATCGAGTGGTCCCCGCCCATTACGAGGGGGAAGACATCCGCCTCGACGACGCGTCCGAGTGCCTCTTCCACACGGCGGTACGTCCCCTCGGTGTCCCCCGGCGCGACCGGGAGGTCGCCGTAGTCGACGACGGACAACGCCTCGAGCAGGTCGAGCCCGAAGTCCGGATGGAAGGGGCGGAGAAGGACCGATGCGGACCGGATCGCCTCGGGCCCGAAACGGGCGCCGGCGCGGTAGCTCGTCGCGGTGTCGAAGGGGATCCCCACCGCGGCCGCGTCGACGCCGGCCAGGTCGGTCACGTGGGGCAGGCGCATGAAGGTCCGCACGCCGGCGAAGCGCGGGATCACCTGGGCGTCGAGCGGGCGGTACGGCGGCTCCGGCACCGGACGAGGATACTCAGCCGCTACCCTCCGGGTCCCGTGCTTCGCTTCGCCCCGTGGCTCGCGGTCTCTGCCTGCGCGCTCGCGCTCGCCGGATGCGGAGGCGGCGAGGAGGCCGCTCCGCCCACGCTTCCCACCGGCGTCGCCGACGGCCTGGCCACACAGAGCGAGTCCGTTGCGGAGACGCTCGATGCGGGGGACACCTGCGGCGCCGCGCAGGAAGCGGACGAGCTGGTCGCTGCGGTCGAGGCGGCGATCGCGTCCGGCGAGGTGCCCGTCGCCTTCCGCGCCTCGCTGCGGGAGACCGCCGTCGAGCTCCAGAACGAGATCAACTGCCCGCCGCCCGCAGAGGACCAACAGCCGGACTGCGACGCGCTGGACGAGGAGAAGAAGGCACTCGAGGAGGAGCTGAAGGACACGAAGGGCAAGGGCCGCAAGCGACAGCTCGAGGAGCAGATCCAGGCGCTCGAGGAGCAGATCCAGGCCTGCCGGGGCAGCCACGAGGAGGAGCAGGACTGAGCGCCCGGACCTTCGCCGGCGGCCGCTACCGGGTCGAGCGAGAGCTCGGCCACGGCGGCATGGCGTCGGTCTACCTCGCGCGCGACGAGGAGCTCGAGCGGCCCGTGGCCGTCAAGCTCCTCGCCGGCAACCTCCGCGGGGAGCCGGGCCTACGCGAGCGCTTCGTCAGGGAGGCGCGCATGGCAGCCCGGCTCTCGCACCCGAACGTCGTCCAGGTCTTCGACGCGGGCGACGAGGACGGGCGCCCGTACATCGTCATGGAGTACGTCCCCGGGAAGACGCTCGCGGACGAGTTACAGCGCCAGGGGCGACTCGACCCGCCCCAGGTCGTGGACCTCGCGCTCCAGGCGTGCGGCGGTCTCGAGCACGCACACGGCTCCGGCCTCGTCCACCGCGACGTGAAGCCCCAGAACCTCCTTCTGCGCGAGGACGGAACGGTGAAGATCGCCGACTTCGGGATCGCGCACGCCGCCGAGGCGACGCGGCTGACGCAGGTGGGAAGCGTGCTCGGCACGGCGGCCTACCTCGCCCCGGAGCAGGCCGCAGGCGAGCCGGTGACGGCAGCTGCCGACATCTACTCGCTCGGAGTCGTCCTGTACGAGCTTCTCACCGGACGCCAGCCCTACGAGTTCTCCTCGCTCGCGGAGATCGTCAGCAAGCAGCGCGAGCAGCCGATCCGACCGCTCCGCGACGTCGAGCCCGCCGTGCCCGAGCGGATCGAGGCGGTCGTCATGCGCTGCCTCGCGCGCAATCCCGACTACCGCCCGGCCTCGGCGGCAGACCTCGCACGCGAGCTCGCCGCCGCGTCCCCGGAGCCTCCGACCATGCCCCTGCCGACGGCGAGCGGGGTGCGGGCGACCGACGTGACGACGCGGTCCCTCGTCGCCGCTGGACGGCCGCCTGGGGCGACGCAA